>NZ_JBFUGA010000018.1:0-75451 GCF_056403155.1 Methylobacterium sp. P3_A11 | reverse complement strand
GGTCGGGCGACAGGATTGGCCCGTTCAAGGGGCGGGTTGTGTCGCTGGGTGCCCAAGTCGGCTACACCTTCCACGCGGGCGAGATCCCGATCTCGACGAACGTCAGGTTTTATCGCGAATTCGACGTCCGGAACCGCTTCCAGGGCACCGCAACTTACCTGACGATCTCGGCCCCGCTCTGGGTCGCGCCGCCGAAAGCAGCCGTAGAAGCAAAGCCGGTTGTCGCGAAGTACTGACGGGCGGAGAAGCGGGCGTCTACGCTCTGGACGGTCCGGCGGGCGCTACACGGTCCGGGCGTCTGGACCATCGCGTTCGTCGAACGACCCGATACAGCCAGGGGCTTTGAGGTTCTTCCTTGCCGGTGAGTTTTTGAACGAACTTTCGCCTGGCTTGGCGATTGTCGGCGTCTCTCGCCGATCATCACGGCGGATTGGCAAGAGGCGGGACGCGAGCGTTGGACGGTTCCGCCGGCGGAGGGGTCGGTCGCGTGCTCCTGATTGGCGTGCAGCCGATCAACATGCAACTCGCCGCCTACCACAACGTCACGAAGCCGAAGGATGCCGGCAACTGGCAACTCCGGGGGCAGGTGCAGCTCCTATTCCCGAAATAAGCGCATTGAGCGTTGAAGGCCACGACTCAGTCCCGCACCGTCTGCAAACCGACCCCACTGATCTGGGCCGCCTCCGAGCGCGAGCCGCCCGCGTGGATCGCCGACAGYGCCAGCCAACGGCGGATTTGGGCCGGATTACGCGAGGCCTTCGCCAGGGCGTGCAGAGCCTCAGCGTCGAAGTCTGACCGCAGCGGCACGGGAGCAGCCGTACCATCCTCCTCAAGCTCCAAACCCAAGTACAGAATCGTGCCGAGACTTCCACCGTTATTCCGCGTGAGTCTCACTCAATGAGGCTTGGTATAAACAGAGATGAAATGCTCAAATAAAATGAGTCATTGGATCTGTGGGCTCAATTCCGCACTCCGAACGTCTGCTTGCTCACGGCCGGAGCTCGGAAGCGGACGGGCTGCAATCGGCCAGACTCGGTCATTTCGGGGGCTGAACCGAACTGCCTGGGATCGGACGCTCCCATCTTCCGCTTCGGGTCAACAGCTTCCGTCAGCATGTGAGCAGTGGATTGTTGCGAGCATAGCCGAATTCAATCCGCCACCTGCGGGACCTACCCTGGACTGTGCCGCCGA
This sequence comes from Methylobacterium sp. P3_A11, assembly GCF_056403155.1. Taxonomy (NCBI): domain Bacteria; kingdom Pseudomonadati; phylum Pseudomonadota; class Alphaproteobacteria; order Hyphomicrobiales; family Methylobacteriaceae; genus Methylobacterium; species Methylobacterium sp. P3_A11. Next base: position 74,260 of record NZ_JBFUGA010000018.1, on the reverse strand, counting down.
AGCACGCATTGCTGTGGGCGCGACAGGCTGATGATCCGCAGCCCGGTCCGACCCCGCTGGCCCGCAGCCACTCGCGGGGTCCGCTCAGTGACAGCGCCAGGCTGCCGCCAAGACCGGATCATCCCATGCCCCGCAAGCCCAAATCCGAAACGCTCAGCCCGATCCAGCACCTCATCCTCGCCGCCGCCGTCAGTCATCCCGAACACCGGCTCGTCCGACCCGAGGACATCAAGCCGCCGACCTACCGCTCCGCCCTTCAGGCCCTACGCCGTCGCGGCCTAATCACTGACCGCGTCGCAGGCGATAGTTCGGGACGCCGACCCGCCGGCCCCGTCCTCTCGCAAGCCGGTCTCGCCCACGTGGCTCCCGCCCGGTGCGAAGCAAAGACGGTCGCACAGCCCCAGCCGTCCGTGGTCCACTCACCACGGCCCGGCTCGAAGCTCGCTTGCCTCGTTGGCATGCTCGCGCGCCCGGACGGCGCCAGCATCGACGAGCTCATCACGGCCCAGAACTGGCTGCCCCATACCACCCGCGCCGCGCTCACCGGGCTGCGCAAGCGCGGCTATGCTCTCGACACCATCCGCACCACCGGCGCGCCAACGCGCTACCGCATCGGTGCCGACGAGCCGCAAGTCACCGACCCTATGGCGTCGCCCGCCATCGAGCCCGCGACCGAGGAGGCAGCGCGATGAGCAGCGACCTCGCATCGACCCTGATCATGCTGCCGAGCCTCAGCACGGTCGAGCTGCGAGCCGAGTGGCGCCGCCTCTTCCGCACCACGCCCCCGCTGCTCAGCCGCGACCTGCTCGTGCGCGCTCTCGCCCACCGCGCCCAGGAACTCACCCACGGCGGCCTGACCAAAGCTACGCAGCGCCGCCTGCGCGCTTTGGCGGGAGCAGGTATCGACGCTGACACGCCGCACGCAGCCGCTCCCGCGCCTCGGCCAGTCACGCTCTCGCCGGGCGCGCGTCTCATCCGCGAGTGGGGCGGGCGCACCCACGTGGTCACCGTCACAGCGGACGGCTTCGAGCATGACGGCCAGCGCTACCGCTCTCTCAGCCACGTCGCCAGCGCCATCACCGGCGCGCACTGGTCCGGGCCACGCTTCTTCGGACTGACCGGAACCCGAGGAGCCGCGCGCCATGGCTAAGCCGAAGCCGGCAGCTTCCCTCCGCACCGGTCAGCCACGGCTGCGCTGCGCCGTCTACACCCGCAAGTCCAGCGAGGAAGGCCTGGAGCAGAGCTTCAACTCGCTCGATGCCCAGCGCGAGGCTTGCGCGGCCTACATTAGTAGCCAGCGCCACGAGGGCTGGCAGCTCGTACCCGCGCTCTACGACGACGGCGGGTACTCCGGCGGCACCATGGAGCGGCCCGCCCTTAAGCGCTTGCTCGCCGACGTCGAGGCGGGCAAGGTCGACGTGGTGGTGGTCTACAAGGTCGATCGGCTCACCCGCGCTCTCTCGGACTTCGCCAAGATCGTCGAGGTGCTCGACCGGCGCGGCGCCTCGTTCGTGTCGGTGACTCAGGCGTTCAACACCACCAGCAGCATGGGCCGGCTGACGCTGAACGTGCTCTTGTCGTTTGCGCAGTTCGAGCGCGAGGTTACCGGCGAGCGTATCCGCGACAAGATCGCCGCAAGCAAGCGCAAGGGCATGTGGATGGGCGGCCTGCCGCCGCTCGGCTACGATGTCGCCGAGCGCAAGCTCGTCGTGAATGAGGCCGAGGCCGAGACGGTGCGGCTGATCTTCCGCCGCTACTGCTGCCTGCGCTCGGTGCGCCTGCTGGCGGCCGAGCTGGCGCAGGCCGGAATCCACAGCAAGGCGCGGCGCGCGGCTGATGGCGGTGCCTTCGGCGGCCAGCCGCTCGGGCGGGGCGCGCTATACGCGATGCTGGCCAACCGGCTCTATCGCGGTGAGGTGGTGCACAAGGGCGAGGCCGACAAGGACAAGCCACAGGACGCGAGAGGGGCGGATGTGAGTTCCGAGGCGGCCGGTGGCGGGGCGACACGCGCTGGTCAGCGGATCCCGGCGGCCAAGCTCGAGGCGGTGGTGACGGACCATCTGCGCGCGCTGCTCACGGACGCGAACGCGCTACAGGATCTCGCGCGCGAGCGATCCGCTCCCGAGCAGCACGCGATGGTGGTAGCAGCCGCGCGGCTGGCGGCAGAGTGGCCGAAGCTACCGCAGCTGCAGCAGCGGCAACTCCTGCAGACCCTCCTCACCCGCATTGACGTGCACGCGGAGCGGATCGAGATCGCGATCGACGGCGCTGCCCTGCTGCATTGGCTCGGCGTAGGCAAGCGGGAGGAGACAGAGGGCTCGATCGCAGCCGAGTTGCCGCTGCGGCTGATGCTGCCGGTGAGGCTGAAGCGCGTCGGCATAGAGATGCGCTTGATGCTGCCGGGCGAGGCGGCGGGTCCTGATCCGGACGCGAGCCTGGGCCGGCTGCTCGGCCGGGCGCACCGCATCCGCGAGCGGCTGACAGGTGACACACCGCTGTCGATCGATGAGGTAGCGCGGGCCGAGGGACTGACGCGCTCGTACACCACGCGGTTGCTGCGGCTGAGCTATCTCGCCCCCGACATCACGGCCCGGCTGATCGCAGGCGCGCATCCGCCCGATCTGAACGCGGTGCGGCTGATGCGGGACACGCGCCTGCCACTGGACTGGGCCGAACAGCGAGCGAGCCTGGCGATGGCCTGAGCCTCCCGCTCGACCGACACGCTCAAACACCCCGCCTTCCCCTCACATCATCATCCGAAGCGATTGAGACGAACGAGGCCCTGCGAGGCCTCGTAACGTTCGTGCTGCCATTCGGCACCGCCTGGCTGTGACATTAGCAGGCCCAGAGACGCTCCAGGGGTAATGTGCCAGGAGCGCAGGCCGAGACAGTGGTACTTGCGAAGGGCCGAAGCGAGACGGCGGCGCGAGAATGGCCCATAGATTCGGGCAGGCGCGTCTCCGGCGCTCAGCTCATGTATCCGGCCTGCGCAAAGTGCCGGCACGTCCGAGAGAATTCGACTCTCGGCCGAATGCCGACTAAACTACTGGCATAAAACAGAAATTTGGCGGAGACGGAGGGATTCGAACCCTCGATACCCATTTCTGGGCATGCTCATTTAGCAAACGAGTGCCTTCAGCCGCTCGGCCACGTCTCCGGCGCTCTGGCTCTAGAAGGTCGGATCCGGCGGGTCAACCCGATCCTGGCGGGCGGCGGCCGCGCGGCGGCGTTCCACGTGTTTGGCGACCCGCAGATGCCGCGAGATCGCGTAGTTCATCGCCGTCAGGAAGCCGTAGGTGCCGCGCACGAAGTGACGGCGGCCGAGATAGGCTTTCAGGAAGTTGCCCGGCAGCTCGACGTAGACCCGCCAGGTCGGGATCACGACGCCCCGGGCCTCCAGATCGTCCGCCTGCTGGTCGGAGTAGCGGTTCAGTTTGTCGAGCTGGTCGCCCAGCGAGCGCACCGAGAAATGGTGGATCACGCCCTTGAGCCGCCCCGGCGTCACTCCCGGGTCCAGCGCCACCCGGTCGTGGACCGGCGAGGCGGCGTAGCGGCCCCTGTCCCTCCGGTAGAGCCGGACCGGCGTCAGCGTGTAGGCGAGCGGGTGGGGGCGGCCCTCGCCGGGGAAGATCTCCGCGATGCCGATCCGCCATGCCGGCCGGCGCGGCTCCCCTGCGGCCCACAGGGCGCGGATCTCCCGGACGAGCGATTTCGGTACCACCTCGTCGGCGTCGAGGTTCAGGAGCCAGACATGCCGGCACTGCTCCTCGGCGAAGCGCTTCTGCGGGCCGTAGCCCGGCCAGGGATTGTGCACCACCCGCGCCCCGAGCGAGGCCGCCAGCGCCTGCGTGCCGTCCGTGGAGCCCGAATCGACCACCACGAGGTCGTCCGTGAGGCCGCGCACCGCCTGGATCGTGGCGCCGATCCGGTCGACCTCGTTGTGGGCGATGATGAACACCGACAGCGGCAGGCGGCCTTCGGCGCCTGCTGCCGGTGGGAGCGCCGACGCGCCCGCGGCAGCCCCGCTCACGCCAGCCAGTCCGGCACCCGGTCGAGGGCGATCAGCGCGTCGACGTCGAGGCGCGGACGCACCACGGCCGCCCGATCCCCCCGCACCAGAACCTCCGGCACGAGCGGCCGCGTGTTGTAGGTGCAGGACTGCACCGCCCCGTAGGCGCCGGCACTCATCACGGCGATCAGGTCGCCGGCCGCCACCGTCGGCATCTCGCGGTTGAGAGCGAGATAGTCGCCGCTCTCGCAGACCGGGCCGACCACGTCGGCGACGAGGCGCGGCGTCTCCGGCCCCGGCTCGAGGACCGGCCGCAGGCCGTGATAGGCCTCGTATAGGGTCGGGCGGATCAGGTCGTTCATCGCCGCGTCGACGATCACGAAGGTGCGCCCCGCGCTGTGCTTCACGTAGAGCACCCGCGTCATCAGGATCCCGGCATTGCCGACGATCATCCGGCCGATCTCGAAGACCGGCCGCAGGCCGAGGGGCGCGAAATGCGGCCGCAGGGTCGCCGCCAGCGCGGCCGGGTCCGGCGGCGGCGCGTTGTCGTCGCGGTAGGGAATTCCGAGGCCGCCGCCGAAATCGATGTGGCGCAGGGGATGGCCCGCCGCCATCAGCGCCCGGGCGAGGCCGGCGAGCAGCCGCGCCGCGTCGGCGAAGGGCGCCAGATCGGTGATCTGGCTGCCGATATGCATGTCGACCCCGTGCACCGCGATTCCCGGCAGGGCTGAAGCGGCGGCGTAGACCGCCGGCGCCCGGGTGATCGGGATGCCGAACTTGTTCTCGTACTTGCCGGTGGAGATCTTGGCGTGCGTGCCGGCATCCACGTCGGGGTTCACCCGGATCGAGACCGGCGCCTTGACGCCGAGGCCCACGGCTACCTCGGACAGGACCGCGAGCTCCGGCTCGCTCTCGACATTGAAGCAGAAGATCTCCGCCTCGAGCGCCGCCTCCATCTCGGCGCGGGTCTTGCCCACGCCCGAGAACACGATCTTGCCGGGATCCACCCCGGCCGCCAGCGCCCGCTGCAGCTCGCCCCCCGAGACGATGTCCATGCCGGCGCCCCGGGCCGCGAGGGTGCGCAGGACGGCCTGATTCGAGTTCGCCTTCATGGCGAAGCAGACCAGCGCGTCGTCGACCGCGAAGGCCTTCGCGAAGACGCGGTAATGCCGCTCCAGCGTCGCGGTGCTGTAGCAGTAGAACGGCGTTCCGACCTCCGCGGCGAGGCCGGTCAGGTCGACGTCCTCGGCGTGCAGGCGGCCGTCACGGTATTGGAAATGGTGCATCTCGGCCGTGTCTCGTCTGCGCGCCGGAGCGCGGGCTGTTTCCCGTGAAACACCCCGCCGCAGGCCTTAGCGGGCGCGCGCCGATGACCGGATCCGACCAAGTCACCCGACGCGCGGCACCACGACGGCGTGCCGGCGGCGTGCCGGCGGCGCTCTGCGCCGTGCCGGCCCCAGCCCTCTACAGCAGCGGATCCAGAATGAAAGGCTCCTTCGGCACGCGGTAGCCCCGCCGCGCGCCGCGGCTGGTCTCCACCGGCGCATCGGTGCCGCCCGGCGGCACCGCCGCCGCCGAGAGTTCGTCGCCGGCGCGAACCGAGGCCGCATCCGGCTCCGGCGCGCCGCCGCCGAGGCCGACGGAGACCGGCAGCGTCCGGCGCCCGCCCACCGCGTCCGAAACGGGCTTCGCGGTAGCGGGGGCCGTGGCCTGCGGCGGCTCCAGGCCCCCCCGCCGTCCGCAGGCGGAGGCCGCCAGGGCGACGAGGCCGGACACGGCGAGGAGTTTCAGGATGGGGTTCGACAACATCGCGCGAGGGTCCGGCGGGCTCGGCACCGGCACGCGAGGGCCGGCGGGGGCGCTACCTTAGCCGTTGCCGCGCCCCGGCGCGAGCGCGCACCGGACACATGCCGGGCCTCCCGTGCTCGGACGCGGTCATCCGGTTCACGCGCATGAGCCCCAGGTCCTTGTGGGGGTATCGATCCGAACGTCGCGGACGCTGTCGTTCGGATCGATGCACCGGGCCTCAGCCCCGACGTTCCTTGCCGCCCTGCGAGCCCTGCCGGCCTTTCCCGGCTCCGTTCTGGTCATGCTCGGCCTCGTAGGCGTCGATCGCCCGCCGGCAGTTCTCGCTGAGCTTCTTCCAGTTCTTCTGGAAGCAGGCATCGGTGGCCGGATCGTCGGGGGCCAGATTGCCGCAGTAGGTCAGGTAATCGCCGGTGCAGTACTTCTTCAGAGTCTCATTGCCGCGCTTCGTCTGCTGCGCCACTGCCGGCAGCGTCAGAGCAAAGGCCGCCGCGACGGCGAGGGCGATCGGCTTCAGGGGCATGGGTGTCCGTACCATCTGTCGACGTTGGAAGAGCGGAACAGTCCGCGTTGCGATGATGCCTTTGCGTGGTCGAAACAAGGCGGTCGTCGCAGGTTTTGGGGTCGGATTTGGCCGCGAACACCCGGCTTCGGACCGGATTCCGGTCAAACCCGCTCGGGCTGCGGTGCCGGATAGGCCGCCCGGGGCATCCGGCCCGGGCTTGCGAGGGCATCGGCGACCTCGACGATTCGCTGGCGCAGATCGGCGTTCTCCCGCTCGATCCCCGCCTGCCGGTCCGGGTGCCGGTCCCCGGATCGATCGCCCTGCCGGTCGGCCAGCGTCAAGGCCAGGGCCTCCTCGGCCGCCTTCAGGCTCGCGCGCAGATCGTCGCGCTCGGCCGCCAGCGTCGCGGCGTCGGGGGTGGCCGCCGGCGCCGTGCCCTCCCGCATCGCCAGGAGGCTGTCGAGCAGGTCGGCATGGGCGTCTTCGAGGGCCTGGAGCGTCGCGAGGCTCGCGGTGCCGTCCTCCCGGGCGAGGGCGAGTTCGGCCTCGAGTTCCCGCGTCTTGGCCTGGGCCTGGGCGATCTCGGCGTCCCGGGCCGCGACGTCGCGTGCCAGGGCGGCCACCCGCATCGTCCCGGCCCCGATCGCCGCCAGGTCGGCTTGGCGCCGCGCCTCCACGGTCTCGACCCGGCGCTCCAGGCGCCGCTGCTGAACGGCGAACTGCGCGCGCAGGAAATCGCGCTCCGCGGCGATCTCGGTCGGCGACAGGGGCAGGCGCGCCTCCGCACGCCGCCGCTCCAGGCGCGCGGCGCGCGCATTGAGGGCCGGCAGCAGCAGGAGGCCGCACAGGCTCGCCGCCAGGAAACCCAGCGCGAAGATCATCACCGTTTCGATCACGAGGGTGCAGCCCGCGCATCCGGCCGGAAGACCCGGCCCGCCTCCACTCTAGCTCAGGTCGGCCGCAAGGGTGAAATCCTGCGTGAAATCCTGTGGCACCGATCAATCAGAACGGGTTCCAGGTCGGCTCGCGGGTGAACTTGAGATAGCCGACATTGATGCCGAGGCGCGCGCCGACGCCGCTGCGGATCGGCACCACGATGATCCGGTCGTTGACCGCCGCGGTCATGCCGAAGCCGCCCACGAGGTAGGCCGAACCATCGACGCCCGCGAAGCGGCGGTACAGGTCGCGCACGTTGGGCAGGTTGTAGACCAGCATCATGGTGCGGGCGCCGTCGCCGCCGACATCGAAACCGAGCGACGGCCCCTGCCAGTAGATGCGCCGCTGGCCGGCATTGCGGGTGTAGAGGGTGCCCTCGCCGTAGCGGACGCCCGCCACCAGGGCGCCGCCGCCCTCTTGGCCGAGGATGTAGCCGTTGGGCTCGCCCCAGCGCCGGCCCGCCTCCTCGACGGTGAGGGCGAGGCCGCGCGACACGCTGCCGAAGAACCGGTGGCCGGATTCCACGATCTCGCCGGGGCGGAAGGTCTCGGGGGTATCGAGATCCTCGCCCCGTGCGCGTGCCGCCCCGGCGATGCCGAGACCCACGAGGGGCGTTCCCAGCGCCAGGCCGAGGGCCGCGCGCAGCAGGGTGCGGCGGTCGGTGCCGCCTTCGTCTCGTGCCGTCATCGTTGTCTCCTCGCCCGGTTCGATTAACGGTTCGTGCGATGGACCTGTGCCGATCTCGTCCCGCCGGATCGGCCGGGGCGCCGTCATCCATCCGGGCTTCGTCCCGCGGGACCCGGGTGGATGAGTCGGATCAGCTTCAGAGGGAATTCGCAAGATGTGGTTAACGCGTCCTGACCCCGCATCCGGCGCGCCGCGCGGTTCGGGGCCGGCCCGCGCAATCCTTCTGTGCGCGGGGCTGGCGGCCGCGCTGGCGACTCTCACGGAGACCCGCATCGGCGTCGCCGCGCCGGCGCAGACCGTCCTGGAGCGGACGCGGATCGAATTGCTGACGCTCAACGGTTTCGACCCGGTGAGCTATTTCCTGGACGGCGGGCCGCAGGCCGGCACCGCCCGGTTCGAGCTGTCCTGGGGCGGCCGGGTCTGGCGCTTCTCCAACGGCGCCAACCGCGAGGCCTTCCGGGACGATCCGCCGGCCTACGCCCCGCGGCTCGGGGGCTACGACGCCGCCGGGATCCTGGAGGGCCGGCTGGTGGATGCCGATCCGCTGATCTTCGCGGTGATCGGCGCGCGCCTCTACCTGTTCCGGGATGCCGAGCGGCGCGGCCGGTTCCTGGCGCAGCCCGGTCTCGCCGCGCAGGCGGAGGCGGCGTGGCCGGGCCTGCATGGCCTGCAGGACGTCCCGCCTACGGATGCGCCGCGCTGAGCGGCGCCGCCGGCGGCCGGCCGGGCTCGCAACGCGGCAGGATGAGCCGCGGGGCCAGCGACGGATCGCCCAGGGCCGCGAAGGGGCCGTTGCGGTGGTCGGGGCCGTGCTGGCCGTAGCGGATCGGGCCGCCCCCTGGGACCACCACGCAGCCCCCCGCCGCCGCCACGATGTGGTCGCCCGCGGCGGTGTCCCATTCCATGGTCGGGCCGCAGCGCACGTAGATGTCGGCCTCGCCGGCGGCGATCAGGCCGAACTTGAGGGCGGAGCCGACCTGGCGCGTCTCCAGGACGGGCAGCGCCGCGAGGCAGGTGGCGGTCTCGGCATCGCCGTGCCGCCGGCTGCCCAGGGCGACGAGTCCGGCCTCCGGCGCCGGTCGTGCCCGGACCGGCCGCCCTGTCCCCGGCCGGTCTGCGACCACCGGCGCCTCGAGGGTCGCCGGACCAGCCCACCAGACCCGGCCGAGCCCGGGCGCCGCGAGCGCGGCGGCCACCGGGCGGGCGCCGGACACCAGCGCGATGTTGACCGAGTAGTCCGGGGTTCCGGCCAGGAAGTCGCGGGTGCCGTCCAGGGGGTCGACCAGGAAGAAGAGGTCGCCCGGACGCGTCGCGTCGCCCTGGGCGCGCTCCTCGGCGACGACGGCGATCCCGGGGAAGCGCCCGGCGAGGGCGGCGACGATCAGGTCCTCCGCCTCGATATCGGCGGCGCTCGACGGCGACCCGTCCGGCTTCAGGGCATGCGGGCAGGGACCCCGGTGGTAGCGGCGCAGCACGGCGCCCGCCGCGCAGGCGATCTCGGCGAGCACCGCGGCGATCCGCTCGCGCTCAGGCCCCGAGATCGTCCCCGCGCCCGTCATGGCCCCTCCCAAGACCGCTCTGAATGCCCGAGCCGGCGGGCAATGTCGACCGTGCGGCGCGTGGAGCGCGCCGTCATCCGCGGTCCGGGCGGCGCGGGGTCTGCACCGTCCGACGGATCCGTGCCAGGAGAGCCTGGCTCCGGCGCCGGTGGCGGCGCAGCTCCGCCGCGAGGCCGCGCGCGTCCGGCAGGCCCACGGCCTTGGCGATCTGCCGGGCCGCGGTCTCGGACGGGTCCGCGGCGGGATCGGTCATCACGAGCCGCTGCCACTGGTAGACCGCGTCGAGGAACCCGTAGGTCTCGGCAAGGGATTCCGCGGCGGCCTCCGGCAGGAGGCCGCGCGCCCCGGCCCCGCGCAGGACGGCCTCCGCGCCGAGGCCGACACAGGCGGGCCAGGCATGGGCGTGGCTCAGCACGATGGCCTGGGCCAGGAAGTCGAGGTCGAACAGCGCCCCCGGCGCGAGCTTCAGGTCGGCGGGGCCGCCATGGCCGCGCTCGCGGGCGACGAGCGCCCGCATCGCGCCGGCCTCGGCGCAGACCGCGGCGGGGTCGCGGGGGCGCCCGAGGATCCCGGCGATCTCCGCCGTGACCGCGGCGCCCAGGGTCGCGTCGCCGGCCACGACCCGGGCGCGGGCGAGGGCCATGTGCTCCCAGAGCTCCGCCTCGCCCCTGTGATAGGCGGAAAAGCCGCTGTGCTGCACGGCGGGCGGGCTGTGGCTGCCGTGGGGCCGCAGCCGCAGGTCGACCGCGTAGAGCCGGCCCCGCCGCGTCGCGGTGGTGAGCGCCGCGAACAGGCGCTGCGCCAGGCGGTTGTAGGCCACCACGGCGTCGAGGGGCCGCCGGCCGTCGCTGGTGCGGTCCTCGGGGTCGAAATCGTAGAGGAACACGAGGTCGAGGTCGGATTCGGCGCTGAGCTGCCGGGATCCGAGGCGCCCCAGCGCCAGGACGCAGCACCGCCCCCTCGGCACGGCGCCGTGGTCCTGGGCGAACCGGCGCTCCTCCGCCTCCAGGCTCACCGTCACCGTCGCCTCGGCGATCGCCGTGTAGGCCTCGCCGGCCTGATGCGGGGTGAGGATGCCCGACAGGAGGCGCGCGCCCGTGACGAAGGTCATCTGGCGCGTGGCGTCCCGGCAGCGGTCGAGGAACTCCTCGTGGCTGGCCGGCTCGCCCACCAGCGCCCGGTACTGGGCGCGCACCGCGTCGGGATCCGTGGTCGGCGTGACGAAGTCCGCGTCCAGCACCGTGTCGAGGACGTGCGGGCTTAGGCCCACCGTGTCGGCGAGGCGCGGCGCGGTCCCGAGGATGTCGGCGAAGAGCACCCGCAGGCGCTCGTGCGAGCGCAGGATCGCCAGAAGTTCGGCCAGGGCTGGCATACGCGCGAAGGCGCGGTCGAGGGCGAGCAGCGCCCCGTCCGGGTCTGTGGTGCCGCCGAGCGCCCGCAGCAGGGCCGGCAGCATCTCGGCGAGGATCTCGCGGGCGCGGCCGGTCCGCAGCGCCGGGCGGCGCCCGAGATGCCAGCCCTGCACGGTTTCCCAGGCGAGGGCCGGGTCGCGGAACCCGAAGACCCCGAGCCGAGCCAGGGTGGCGGGCTCCGGCTCGGTCACGCCGAAGACGAGGCCGTCGTCCCCGGCCTCCGCCGACTCGAACAGCAGGGCGTAGTGCGCCTGCACCCGGCCGGCATGATGCAGCAGCGCCGCCTCGAAGGCCGCCAGATCGGGAAACCCGGAGAACAAGGCCAGCCCGGTCAGCGCCTCGGTCCCGGTGGGCAGGCGCTGGGTCTGCTCGTCCCGGACCATCTGGACCCGGTGCTCGAGGGTGCGCAGGAAGGCGTAGGCCGCGCTCAGCTCGTCCCGGGCCTGTCCGTCGATCCAGCCCTCCGCGACAAGCTCGGCGAGCATCGCGACGGTGCGCCGGCCCCGCAGGGCCGGTTTGCGGCCGCCGAAGACGAGCTGCTGGGTCTGGACGAAGAACTCGATCTCCCGGATGCCGCCGCGGCCGATCTTGATGTCGTGGCCGGCCACCGCGATGGTCTCGTGGCCGCGGACCATGTGGATCTGCCGCTTCAGGGCGTGGATCTCGGCGATGGCCGGGAAGTCGAAGTGCCGCCGCCAGATGAACGGCGCGAGTTCGGCGAGGAAGGCCTCCCCGGTCGGGATGTCGCCGGCGATCGGCCGGGCCTTGATGAAGGCCGCGCGCTCCCAGTTCTGGCCCAGCGTCTGGTAATAGTCGAAGGCGAAGACGGTGGAGAGCGCCACCGCGGTGGAGCCCGGGTCCGGCCGCAGCCGGTAGTCGATGCGGTGGACGTAGCCCTCCGGGGTCCGGTCGGCCAGGAGCTTCACCAGCCCCTGCGCGAGCTTGACGAAGAACGCCTTCGGGTCCCCGCCGGTCGCCGCCGCGGCGGGCTCGGCCTCGTAGAAGACCACCAAGTCGATGTCGCTCGAGTAGTTCAGTTCGCAGCCGCCGAGCTTGCCGAGCCCCAGGACGATCAGGCCGGACCCGTCCTGCGGCCGGTCCGGATCGGCCGGCTTGAAGCGCCCGGCCGCCATGCCCTGCCGGAGCAGCGCCTCGGTCGCGGCGCTCACCGAGGCGTCCGCGAAGGCCGACAGGGCGTGGGTCACCGCGTCGAGGTCCCAGCAGCCGCCGAGATCGGCCAGGGCGACCAGGAGGGCGTGCGCCTCCCGATGGGCGCGCAGGCGGCGTCCGACCTCCGCGAGGTCCGGATTCGCCCCGCAGGCGGCGCCGACCGCGCGCTGACGGGTGATGATGTCCAGGCTCGCCGCGTCCGGCGGCTGCTCCAGCAGGGCGACGAGCCGGTCGGGCGACCGGGTGGCCGCCCGCCAGAGGAAGGGAGAATGGTCGGCGAGCCCGAGGAGCAACGCCCGGCAGGGCTGCGTCAGGAAGCCGGCCGGCAAGGCGGGCTCGAGTTCGGCGAGCCGGTCCCGCGCGGCGTCGGGATCGGCGAGGCGGAGGCACGGCCTCAGGCTCTCGCGCAGGGTCGGGGCGGACGGCATCGGCGCCTCAGCGTGTCCGCCGGGCCGCACGCCCGGGGCGCCGGGCTCGGGTCGCGGGCCATCCGTTCCGGAGGCCGGGTCTGTCTCTCATGCCGCATCCTCCCTGGCGCGACGGCGCCGGCATCCTAGCCGATCCGGGCCGCCTGTGTCCGGCTCCGCGCGCATGCCCGTGACGGTCCGGCCTCGGCGCGGGTCCGGAATCGGCGGTCGCCCCGCCCCTCCGTCCAATCCGGTAACGCTTTTCAAAGCTGACCGTGGCGTCTATCCGTGCGGACCGGTCGTCGCCCCCGGCCCGACCTGCAGGTCGCGCAGGATCCTGTCGGGCGACCCGATCGCCGCAGGGGCGGCCGAGGACCGGGGCGTCCGGGAGCCGGCAGCCCCAATCGGGGCTCCGGCCCGCAGACTTCCGCTTTCCAGATCCGCCTGCCCGGAGCGCACCATGTCCTCCCCGACCTCGCCCACCCTGAACCTCGACGGCCTCGACCTCGCGGCCCTGCTCTGCTCCCGCGTCTGCCACGACGTGATCAGCCCCGTCGGCGCGATCGTGAACGGGCTCGAGGTCCTGGAGGACGACCAGGACGAATCGATGCGGACCTTTGCCCTGGAGTTGATCGGCAAGAGCGCCCGACAGGCCTCGGCGCGGCTGAAATTCGCCCGGATCGCCTTCGGTGCCGCGGGATCGGCCGGCGCCTCCATCGACCTCGGCGACGCCGAGAGCGTGGCCAAGGGCATGTTCGTCGACGACAAGACCAAGCTGACCTGGAGCGCCCCGCAGGCCCTGTTCCCCAAGAACAAGGTCAAGCTCCTACTGAACCTCGTGATGGTCGCGACCTCGGCGATTCCCCGGGGCGGAGTGATCGATGTCGTCGTCTCCGGCGACGCCGAGGCGCCCACCCTCGTGCTCAAGGCCAAGGGCTCGCATGCCCGCATTCCCCCCCACGTGGAGGAGCTGATGGCCGGCAGCCCCGAGAGCGGCACGGTCGACGCCCACGGCATCCTGCCGTTCTACGCAGGCCTCGTTGCGCGGGCCGCCGCCATGGATGTGCGATTCGCCATCGAGGGTGATGAGGTGACGATCACCGCCGCGCCCGCAGTGATCGTCACACCTGAGGCCCCCGCCGGCGAGGCTTCGGACACGGCGCTGGCGTGAGATTCTGAAAAACCAAGGCGCGAGGTCGGGATGGAAACGCTTCCCTAACCTCGCGCGAGTAAGTACGTTGCGCGAGACCTTCTCTGCGTAACGAGTAGCGACTATGGACGACCTGCTTCGCGAGTTTCTGACCGAGAGCGGGGAGCATCTCGACACGGTCGATGCAGAGCTTGTTCGGTTCGAGCAGGATCCGAATAACGAGACAATTCTTCGGAACATCTTCCGACTCGTCCATACGATCAAGGGAACGTGCGGGTTCCTCGGTCTTCCGCGGCTCGAAGCCTTGGCGCACGCCGCGGAAACCCTGATGGGCCGCTTCCGCGACGGCCTGCCCGCCACGTCGGATTCGGTCACCCTGATTCTGCTGACGCTGGACCGGCTGAAGGCGATCCTGGCCGACCTGGAAGCCACCGGCACGGAGCCCTCGGGCTCGGACGACGACCTCATTTCCGCCCTGGAGCGCATGGCCGCGGCGGAGCCGGAGGCCGCGGCCCCGCCGCCGGAGCCGGTGCTGCCCGATCCCGTGGTCCGCGAGCTGAAGCCCGGGGAGGTGTCCCTGGAGGATCTGGAGGCCGCCTTCCTGTCGGCCCCGGGACCGGACGAATCGGATCTCCTCGCGCCGCCCGCCCCTGTGCCGGCTCCGGTCCCGGCGCCCGCCGCGGTCCGGGCGCCCGTGGTCGAATCGAAGCCGGCCCCGGCCCGGGACGAGCCCGTCGAGGCCGAGAAGGCCGAGCCGGTCCGGGCCGAGAAGGCGGAGACCGCCGAGGGCGAGACGACCGCGGCCGCCAAGAACCAGACGATCCGGGTGAACGTCGACACCCTCGAGCACCTGATGACGATGGTCTCGGAGCTGGTGCTGACGCGCAACCAGCTCCTGGAGATCGCCCGCCGGCACGAGGATTCGAGCTACAAGGTCCCGCTGCAGCGCCTGTCCCACGTGACGGCCGAGCTGCAGGAAGGCGTGATGAAGACGCGCATGCAGCCGATCGGCAATGCGTGGCAGAAGCTGCCGCGCGTCGTGCGCGATCTCTCGGCGGAACTCGGCAAGCAGATCGACCTCGTGATGGTCGGCAACGAGACCGAGCTCGACCGGCAGGTCCTTGAGGTCATCAAGGACCCGCTGACCCACATGGTCCGCAACTCGGCCGATCACGGCCTGGAATCGACCGCCGAGCGCGTGGCGGCGGGCAAGCCCGCCCGCGGCACGATCCGGCTCGCTGCCTACCATGAGGGCGGCACGATCACGATCGAGATCGCCGACGACGGCAAGGGCCTGAACCTCGCGGCGATCCGCCAGAAGGCGGTGCAGCGCGGCCTCGCCTCCCAGGCCGACGTCGAGCGGATGACCGACGCCCAGGTCGCGAAGTTCATCTTCCACGCCGGCTTCTCCACGGCGGCGGCCGTGACGTCGGTCTCGGGCCGCGGCGTCGGCATGGACGTGGTCAAGACCAACATCGAGACCATCGGCGGCCTGATCGACATCGCCACCACTGCGGGCCGCGGCACCACCTTCACCATCAAGATCCCGCTGACGCTGGCCATCGTGGCCGCCCTGATCGTGCGGGCGGGCGAGCACCGCTTCGCCCTGCCGCAGGTGGCGGTGCTGGAGCTGGTCCGGGTCGATGCCGGGGCGCAGCGGGTCGAGCACATCAACGGCGCGCCGGTGCTGCGCCTGCGCGAGCGGCTCCTGCCGATCGTCTCCCTCACCGGCCTGCTCGGGCAGTCGAGCCCGGGCGGAGCGGCGGAGCAGGCGGGCTTCGTGGTGGTCGCGCAGGTCGGGCGCGAGCGTTTCGGCATCCTGGTCGACGAGGTCTTCCACACGGAGGAGATCGTCGTGAAGCCGATGTCGGTGAAGCTGCGGCACATCCCGATGTTCGCCGGCAACACGATCCTGGGCGACGGCGCCGTGGTGCTGATCGTCGATCCGAACGGCGTGGCCCGGCAGGTGGCGCAGGGCGTCCAGGGCAGCGGCGGCCACATCGACGCCGACGCCGACGAGGCGGTGGAGATGGCCGACACCAAGACCACGCTCCTGGTGTTCAAGGGCGGCCAGGGCAGCTTCAAGGCGGTGCCGCTGTCGCTGGTCACGCGCCTCGAGGAGATCGAGTGCGCCAAGGTCGAGTGGCTCGGCGGCCGCGCGCTCATCCAGTACCGCGGGCGCCTGATGCCCCTGGTCCCGGCCGACGCGGCGATCACCATCAAGTCGGAGGGGACGCAGGCCCTGGTGGTGTTCTCCGACGGCGAGCGCGCCATGGGGCTGGTGGTCGACGAGATCGTCGACATCGTCGAGGAGCGCCTCGACATCGAGATCGCGGCGGACCGCTCCGACCTGATCGGCTCGGCGGTTCTGCGGGGCCGGGCGACCGACATCATCAACATCGCCCACTTCCTGCCGCTGGCCTACGACGACTGGGCGCGCGGCCTGAAGCGGCCCGAGCAGGTCTCTACGGTCCTGCTGGTGGACGATTCGGCCTTCTTCCGCGACATGCTGAGCCCGGTGCTGAAGGCGGCGGGCTACCAGGTGGTCACCGCGTCGAGCGYGGAGACCGCGCTCGCGGCCCTGCAGGCCGACCCGCAGATCGAGGTGGTGGTCACCGACCTGGAGATGCCGGGCCGCAGCGGCTTCGACCTCGTCGCGGCCATGCGCCGGGCCGAGCCGCGCCTCGCCGCCCTCCCGGTGATCGGCCTGACCGGCGCCATCGGCGCCGACGCGGTGGAGCGGGCTCGGACCCTGGCGATCAACGATCTCGTGGCGAAATTCGACCGCAGCGGCCTGGTCGCGGCCCTGGCCGAGATCGGCGCCACCCTGGTCTCCAAAGCCGCCTGATTTCTGGGCCGCCCGCCCCACGACGATCGAATCCGGAGAGTTCTGATGCAGGCTGCCAACGCCAATGTCACCGGCACCGAGACCGGTACCACCGACGACTTCGTCACCGTCTTCGTGGGCGAAACCCTGTTCGGCTTGGCGATCGAGCGGGTCCACGACGTGTTCGTCCCCTCGGGCGTGACGCCGGTGCCCCTGGCACCCGCCGAGATCGTCGGCCTCCTGAACCTGCGCGGCCGCGTGGTCACGGCCATGAGCCTGCGCCGGCGCCTGGGCCTGCCCGACGCCGAGGCGGAGGGCGCCAAGGCCACCCCGAAGATGGCGATCGGCCTGGAGCAGGCCGGCGAGACGTTCGCCCTGGTGGTCGACGGCGTGGGCGAGGTGCTCAAGCTCGGGGCCGACAGCCGCGAGGCGGTGCCGATCAACCTCGATCCCCGGTTCCGCGACCTCGCCACCTGCGTCCACCGCCTCGACGGGCGGCTCCTGGTGATCCTCGACGTTGACGCGCTCCTCGGCTTCACGCCTGCCGGCGCCAAGGCGGCTTGAGGGTGACGTCGATGAAGGCGCCGCACGAGACAACCTGCCTGGTGGTGGACGATTCCGCGGTTATCCGGAAGGTCGCCCGGCGGATCATCGAGGATCTCGGCATGAACGTCAGCGAGGCCGAGGATGGCAGCGCCGCCCTCGAAGCCTGCGCGGCCAGCATGCCCGATGCGATCCTGCTCGACTGGAACATGCCGAACATGGACGGCTACGCCTTCCTCCAGGCCCTGCGCCGGAGTGAGGGGGGCGAGGTCCCGAAGGTCCTGTTCTGCACCACCGAGAACGATGTCGGGGCTATCGCCCGCGCCCTCCGGGCGGGGGCGGACGAGTACATCATGAAACCCTTCGATCGCGACATCCTGACGGCCAAGCTCGAACAGGTCGGCCTCGTCGCCGATGCGGCCTGACCGCACGTCCCGTTCCAACGCCCCTGCACCCGCGACCTGTACCCGAGGCAAGCATCATGGCCCTGAGTCCCGCGGTTGCCCCGCTGCGTACGCCAACGTCCCAGAGCACGACCGCATCAGCCCCCGCGATCCGAGTGCTGGTGGCCGATGATTCCGCCGTCGTGCGCGGCCTCGTCGCCCGCTGGATCGGCGAGGCCGGGTTCGAACTCGTCGGCACGGCTTCGAACGGCCGGATCGCCCTGGAGCTGATGGCCAAGCAGGACCCGGACGTGGTCCTGCTCGACATCGAGATGCCGGAACTGGACGGCACAACCGCGCTGCCGCGCATGCTCGCCATGAGCCCGAGCGTGCAGGTCGTGATGATGTCGACGCTGACGACGCGCAACGCCGACATCTCCCTGAAATGCCTCGCCCTCGGCGCGGTGGACTACATTGCCAAGCCCGAGAGCAGCCGCGGCGTCACCACCTCGGACACGTTCCGGGTCGAGCTGATCGAGCGCGTCCGCGTATTCGGCTCCGCCCGCGCGCGGAACCGGCGCCCCGCCCCCGCCACCGGTTACGCCCCGGGACACCACGCCGCCCCCGCACCGGCGGCCGCCACGCCTCCGGTGCCGGCCACGCCGCGCCCCGCGACCCCGTTCACGCTTCGCCCCAAGGTCCGTACCCGCACCCAGCCGCGGGCTCTCCTGATCGGTTCCTCCACCGGCGGCCCGCGGGCGGTGGGCGAGATGCTGGAGGGAATCGGCTCCGCGGCCCTGCGGCGCCTGCCGGTCCTGATCGTCCAGCACATGCCGCCGATCTTCACGGCGGTCTTCGCCGAGCACCTGGCGACCCGCACCGGGATCCCGGCGGCCGAGGGCAAGGCCGACGAGCGGGTCGAGCCGGGCCGCATCTACGTGGCGCCGGGCGGCCGACACATGGGGCTCGCCGCGGGGGCCAACGGTCCGACCATCAAGCTCACCGACGGCCCGCCGGTGAATTTCTGCCGCCCGGCGGTGGACGTCCTGTTCAAGGATGCGGCGGTCGTGTTCGGGGCCGCTACCGCCACCGTGATCCTCACCGGCATGGGCTCGGACGGCACCAACGGCGCCCGGGCGCTCACCGAGGCCGGCGGTCCGGTCTTGGCTCAGGATGAGGCCACCAGCACGGTCTGGGGCATGCCGGGCAGCGTCGCGCGGGCCGGGCTCGCCGAGGCTGTGCTGCCACTCCCCGAACTCGCGACGGCGTTGCGCGCCATGATCACGGGGCAGCCGGCATGACCGAACTCGAGTTCGAATTCCTGCGCAGCTTCCTGAAGCAGCGCTCCGGCCTCGCCCTGACCCCGGAAAAGCGCTACCTCGTGGAGAGTCGGCTGACCCCGGTCTGCCGCCGCTTCGCGCTCGCGAGCCTTGGCGACCTGATCGGCGCCCTCAAGCTCGGCCAGAACGGGACGATCGAGCGGGCCGTGGTCGAAGCCATGACCACGAACGAGACCTTCTTCTTCCGCGACCGGATCCCCTTCGACCTGTTCCGCGACACGCTCCTGCCGGACGTTCTGGCGCGCAATGCCGGCCGCCGTCGGCTGCGGATCTGGTGTGCGGCGGCCTCCACCGGGCAGGAGCCGTACTCGCTGGCCATGCTCCTCCAGGAGGCGGCGCCACGGCTCGCCGGCTGGCAGGTGGAGATCGTCGCCACCGACCTGTCCACCGAGGTGATCGAGAGGGCCAAGCTCGGGCTCTACAGCCATTTCGAGGTCCAGCGCGGCCTGCCGGTGCAGTGGCTGATCAAGTACTTCACCCAGGTCGGCGAGCAGTGGCAGATCGCCCAGAGCCTGCGCAGCATGGTGGATTACCGGCAGCTCAACCTGCTGCACAGCTTCGCGTCCCTCGGCCAGTTCGACGTGATCTACTGCCGCAACGTGTTGATCTACTTTGATGCGCCGACGAAATCGGACGTCCTGGCGCGGCTCGCCGCGCAGCTCGCGCCTGAGGGCGCGCTCCTCCTCGGCGCCGCCGAGACGGTGATCGGCCTCACGGATCGGCTTTCGCCGAACCCGAAACACCGCGGGCTCTATGGTCACGCCGAACCCGCGGCGCGCCCGGCCGAGACGGCGCAGCTGCGCATGGCCGCGAGCCTCTGAGACGACCGCGATCGGCACCGCCGATCGCGCCCCCCGATCGCGCCCTTCGGGACCCGCTCGGGGCCGGTCCCGTTGCCGCGGGGCGCCGGGCTTCCGGCCCGGCGCGGAAACGCGGCTTTAAGAATGACGTGGGTAATTTGCACACGGACCCGCCGCCGGGCGATTCCGGCTCTCCCGTGATCCGAGCCCCGTCATGAATACTGTCTCGTCCAACGCGACCGCGCGATTGGCCGCGCCGCGATGGTCGCCGCCCGAATCGCCCAAGACCCGGATGTCCGACACGATCAGCAGCGCACTGTCGGCCGGTACGATCAGCAGCACCGACGCGACCGCCCTCACGGGCGCCCTGAGCACGATCGATTCGAGCCTGTCGTCCGACCGGGCCGGGTCCGCCTCGGCCAGCACCACGACCCGGGCCAAGCTCGATCCGTCCTCCATGAAGGACCGGATCGACGGCCTGATCGCCGATCAGGTCAGCAGCGGCAGCCTCACCGCCGACCAAGCGACGGAGCTGAAAAACCTGTTCTCCAGCCACGGTCAGAGTGTCCAGAGCGCCGACGCCACCGGCGACGTGTCCGGACAGGACGGGCCGCCCCCCGGCCCGCCGCCGGGGGAGTCCGCATCCGGCAGCACCGGGAGCGGGACGTCGTCCTCCACGTCGGTGACGCAGGCGACGACCGACCTGCTTTCGACCTTCATCCAGCAGCTCCAGGGCAGCCAGTCGGGCAGCGCCAGCTATGGCGCGGGCGGCACCACCAACGGCGGCACGATCTCGGCCCTGCTGGTCGACTTCCGGAGCTGACGCGCCGGGGCGGGCCGTGGGATCTCTCGCCCGGCGCATCGCCCGCCTGCGCGCGGCCGGGGTCGACCCCGGCCGCGCGACGCGGCATCACGACGCCATCGCAGGCGCGCGACCGGTCGCGGTCGGGAGGAACGGCATGGTGGCAGGATTACCCAAGGTCGCGTTCATCGGCACGGGCGGGACGATCTCGTCCCTCGGACGCGACGCCCTCGATATCCTCGACTACACCGCCACTGACCGGCGCCTCGAAGCCGACGGCATCCTCGCGACGGTCCCCGAACTCGAGACGGTCGCCCGGATGGTGCCGGTGCCGTTCCGGGCGGTCCCCAGCCCGGCGATCGGGTTCGCCGAGTGGCGCGACCTCGTCCGCCTGTGCGAGCGCCTCGCGGCCGAGCATCCGGACCTCGCCGGCATCGTCATCGGGCACGGCACCGCCACCCTGGAGGAGACCGCCTACGCCCTCAGCCTGACCCTGACGGTGGACCTGCCGGTGGTGCTGGTCGGGTCGC
This sequence comes from Methylobacterium sp. P3_A11, assembly GCF_056403155.1. Lineage (NCBI taxonomy): Bacteria > Pseudomonadati > Pseudomonadota > Alphaproteobacteria > Hyphomicrobiales > Methylobacteriaceae > Methylobacterium > Methylobacterium sp. P3_A11. Next base: position 53,394 of record NZ_JBFUGA010000018.1, on the reverse strand, counting down.
AGCGCCCCATGAGCGCGCTGTCCACCGATGCCAAGCTCAACCTCGTGGCCGCAATCCGCACCGCCGCGGATCCGGCCTCCCGCGGGCGCGGCGTGCTGGTGGTGCTCAACGACGAGATCCAGGCGGCGCGCGAGGTGACCAAGACCTCGGTGGCCCGGCTCCAGACCTTCCGGACGGCGGATTTCGGGGTGCTCGGCCAGGTCGACGGCGCGGCCGTCCGCTACTATCGCCGCTCGGAGCGGGCGCACGCGCCGGGCACGCCCTTCGACATCCGCAGCCTGCCCGCGCTGCCCCGGGTCGACATCGCCTACGGCTACGCCGATGCCGACGGCACCGCGGTCCGGGCCTTCCGGGCGGCCGGCGCGCGCGGCCTGGTTTCGGCCGGCCTCGCCCCGGGCATGACTCCGCCCGCCGAGGCCGAGGCCCTGGAGGCGGCGGCCGCCGACGGCCTCGTGGTGGTGATGTCGACCCGGGCCGGGAGCGGCGTGGTCCCCCTCACCACCCGGCTGCGCACGCGCGGCATCCTCAGCGCCGACAACCTGACGCCGCAGAAGGCCCGGATCCTGCTCGCCCTGGCGCTGACCGTCACGACGGAGCCGGAGGCGGTGGCGCGGCTGTTTGCGACCTATTAGGCTCTGAGACGGCCGTCGGCGGCGCGGGCGCGGACACGCCCGGCGCCGTTGCGCGCCGCCCGTGCACGATGCGGCGGAGCGGATCACAGGTCGTCGCCTGACTGCGGGTGCGACGCGGCGCTGGAGCGGTCGGCCGGGTGCGGTCAAATCGGGTCCGGGGCAAGGGGCCGGCTTCGGCTCCGTGCGGTCAGGACGCGGACCTGTCATGCCGGCGGCGTGGTTCCAACGCGCGCGGATGCGGCGAGGATGGGGCCGAGCGTCCCCGACAGGCCACGTCCCACAGGTTCCAGAGACCGATGCCGCTGATCGATCCCGCCCGCGCGCTTCTCCTCGTCATCGATGTTCAGGTCCGGCTCATGCCGGCGATCGCCGACGGGGCCGGGGTCATCGCCAACACAGGTCGCCTCGCCGCCGCCGCGAAGCTCTTCGACGTCCCGGTCCTGGTCACCGAGCAGAATGCCGGCGGCCTCGGGCCGACGGTGCCCGCGCTGGCGCCCGAGCCCGGGACGGCTTTTCCAAAGATGCACTTCGGGGCCACCGGGGCACCGGGGTTCCTCGAAGGGCTGCCGGCGGACCGGGACCTCGTGGTCACCGGCTGCGAGGCGCATATCTGCGTGCTGCAGACCGTGCTCGGGCTCCTCGATGCGGGGCGTCGCGCCTTCGTGGTCCGCGACGCCGTGGGCTCGCGGCGGACCGAGAGCCGTGAGGCCGCGCTCACCCGCATGGCAGCCCACGGCGCCGAGATCGTAACCACCGAGATGGTGGTGTTCGAATGGCTCGGAACCGCGCGTCACCCCCGCTTCCGCGAGGTCGTGAAGCTCATCAAGTGAGCGCCGCCGGCGTCAGGGGCCGTCCAGCGCCGCGCGGGTCTGGGCGTCAGGCCCGATATCGTCGGTCCCGTTCATGCCCAGCACCTCGATCAGGCGTGTACGGGCGCGGCTGACCCGGCTCTTGATCGTACCGACGGCGACGCCGCAGATCGACGCGGCCTCCTCGTAGGTGAAGCTCTGGGCTCCGACCAGCACCAGGGCTTCGCGCTGGGCGGGCGGCAGGCGGTTCAGGGCGCTCTGGAACTGCGCCATCTCCATGCGGATCTCCTGTTCCGGAAGGGCAGTGAGGCGACCGGCATGCACGCCGTCGGCATCCTCGACCTCACGCTTGCGCTTGCGTTGCTCCGAGTAGAACAGGTTCCGCAGGATCGTGAACAGCCACGCGGTCAGGTTGGTCCCACGCCGGAAACTGGCGGCATTGATCCAGGCCCGCACCAGCGTGTCCTGCACGAGGTCGTCGGATCGATCGAAATCGTAGGTCAGCGAGAACGCGAAGGCGCGCAGCGCCGGGATCGCCCCCAGCAGGAGGTCGCGCATCTCGGCATCGGCGCCCGTCGGGATCGGGCCGGATCCGCTCCCCGCGGGAGCGGCTTGCAGCAACAGGGTCATCGCGAGGCCTCCGTATCGGAGCGGGCGGCGAGGTCGTCGAGGAGCGTCCGGAGCCGGTCAGGAATCGGCTGGGCCAGGACGCCGGCATAGTGCAGGCGCAAGCCACGCCCGATCCGGTCCCGCGCCGCGTGGCCGATCGGCCCGCCGGGTGCCATCGGTCGCCGCTTCGGGCGGGACGCGGACGCGCCATCCGGCTCAGGGACGCCCGCGTTCGCCTGATCGTCCTCGATTCCTGACATGGTCGCCCCTCTGCCATGCGCGATGCGCCTCCGAGGAGCCCGGCGGTCCCTTGGACCGTTCGCGCCATCGGCTTGGCAGAGACGCGCCTCATCGCCTTCCGGCGGCGCTGGTAGGCGCGACGGATTTAATCGGCTCTGAATCGCGCATTCATCTAATTTTAATCTTGCAATGGCCCAGCTTGAATTGAAATTATTGGATATATATTCAGAAACAATCCAGAAATACTTGTTTTTAGCGTGGCTGTACCGACAGTCGGTCGGCGTGCCTGAACTCAGGATGAGCGGATCCCGAGACGGTCGGACGGGCCTTAACCGGCTCTTCGGGGCCGATGTCCTGGGCACGGCCCGCACGCGATGGCGACCCCGATGCGCCTGCGAGAGGCGGAACCGCGCCCTCGGGACGCACTTCCGTCTCTACCTGCACGATAGGGTGTCGGTGGGACGGCATGAGGGCGGACAGGGGGGTACCGACGGATCGCGGGCCGCAGAACCGACTCACCACTGCGGGGCGAGGCGCGGTCGATCCGCGTCCGCCGCAGGCGCTTCCAGCCGCCGCGGGCGCCCGATCACGGGACCCCGTCGCCCGGATGGACGGCGCCGTCAGGGTCCGTTCGGAAATCGTCTGGTGCCGGTGGAGAGGATCGAACTCCCGACCTTCGGTTTACAAAACCGCTGCACTACCGCTGTGCTACACCGGCAGGCGCTCTGAAACCATTGAGGGAATTGGTGGTTTCGGTGCGTCAGAGGCGCTTTTGACTACGTTTGGGGGCGCTTCGTCAAGGCACATCAGACGGCACATTCCGTTCACCGCTCGTTCGCGCTGCCCTTCGGGCGAGCCGAAAAGCCGGCTCCCGAGAAATTCGGGGGTCGGCACAAGGGTCGGCACAGGCCGCGGCACAGGATCGAATGGCCAAGGAACCCGCGATCGTCTCCGAGTTGCGCAAGGCGGCCGAGGTCTCCGACCAGGAGATCGACGCCGCGGTCGACGCCGTGCTCACGGACTTGGCGACCGAGGCCTATCCGCTCGCGAAGGGCTGGACCCTCGACCTCGTCGAGACGCTCCGGACGAACGCCCGCGCGACGGAGGCGCTGACCACCCAACAAGCCGACCTGGAAGCGCAATATGGTCCGGACGGCAATCCTTTTGGCGCACCCGGTGAAGGGGTGACGGGGGCGGTGCTGTGACGCCAGACGAATACGTCAGGGTGGTCGTCCTGCCGGCAGTGCGAGAATTTATGGCGAAGCCCGACGACCGGCGATTGGCCTGTCTGTCCGCGATCGCTGCCTTCCACATCACCGACTACTTGATGCGCGCCGTTCAGCCGGCGACCACGAGTCAGGGCGAGGCCGAGCTGAAGCGCATCCGAGGGGTACTCCAGACGGATATGGCCCACTGGTACGATGCGATCGAGGGCATAGCGAACGGCGCCAAGCACTGCGGCCGAGATCACAACCGCGGTGCGCCCTTCAAGCCCGGCGACGAGGCATCCATCCCACCCTTCGGTTTCGGCGAGGGCGGAGGGTTTGGCGGGTTCGGTCAGGGACGCTCGCATGGTCCAGGTCTCCACTCGCCAGCGGCAGATGGCCATGTCTTCGTTGACAACGCTCTGGGCTACTTCCTGCTTGGCTGCGCGCGCCGGTTTCCTGATCACATCACGAGCATCCAGCCTTCGGATCGGGACCCGAAGTTCAAGTCGGCCGGCTGACTAATGTCGGGCGACGAGAGCGATCCGATCCTCGATGCGGTCGACGCGCTGCGAGCCGCCGGCGAGGTCGTGACGCCGATCTGGAGCGCTGGCAGATTGGCGACATGACGTTCACGGACGCGGATCTGTGGCGCCTGGCGGCCAGCCGCGGCTTGATCGAGGACCACCAGGAGCAGCCGGCGGCGGCACCCTCGACCCAGCCGCCCTGGCGCGAGGTCACGACGGACGACTACCACCCGCGAATCCACGAGGACGACGTCGGCGGCTCGGCCTACATCGCCGCCGGCCGGGCGGTGCATCACCTGCTCCAGGAGCAGCTCGACGGCAAGTGCCGCCTCCGGCTGGTCCTGCGCGAGGCCGTAGACCTCGCGGGCCGGGACTAGAAGCGGCAGAACCCCTACTGGCTCTGGGCCTACGATCACGGCGTCAGCACGATCCTGAGCGCGGCCCTGATCGTGATCGAGATGCGGTCAGGCAAGCGGCACGTCGTGCGGATGGTGCGCAATGCCGAGGACGCGCGCGATCCGGGCGGCGGCTGGGCCGACGGCGTGCAGGGCGGGATCGCGCCGGGTCCATGGTTGAGGCGTCCGATCCCGACGCGGTGATCGAGGTGCTGGCCCAGAATGGGCGCGGGCGAAGGCATTGAGCGCTCGGGCCGGGCTGCCGCTGGCGTGAGGACGCCATGACCGATGAGCAGAAGGGCTACCTACATGCGCTGTCCACCATGCGCCTCTGGCATCGGTGGCAGATCAGCGAGTGCCTTGGCGATGCGCGCGCCATGCAGGCCCACGAGCAGGCCATCGCATGGCTCGACATGCTGATCGCGACGAAGAAGCCGCACGCGGCTCAGGATGAGGGCGAGCTGCGCCGTGCCAGGCCGACTGGCGAGGCTTAGATCAGGCCGCCCATGGGTCTGCCGGTGAAGGACTTCACGGCCTGCGTTACGAGCTTCGCAATGGCCAAGGCGGCGGCAGACGCCTGCGTTTCTGAGGGGAAGGTCCGATCCAATTTTGGGACTACTCGACCTGGCATGCCAGCTTGGCCATAAGGCCAATCCGTTGGATGTTTCCCTCGTCGGAGGGCTACGCCGACGGTCTGAGCAGGAGCGACATGGCAGAGCGCTATCACTTCCGCCTGAGGGGGCCGAGAGAGGTCATCGAGGATACCGAGGGCGTCCTGGCAACCTCGATCGAGGTTGCCGTAGCCGAGGCAACGCAGCTCATCGCCGAGATGCGCGCCCGAAGCGAGTTGCCCGATCCTGGCGAACGCTGGTCCTTGGAGATCCACGACGATGCCGGTGTCGTGCTGCGCTCGTTTCAGCTGTACTGAGTGTCGGCTTTTAGGCGGGATAGCTTGCGCAGGATCTTGCGGATGTGCTTGCGGATGAGAACGCTCTCGGCCGTAGGGCAGAGTTCTGGATGCACAATCGGCATATCCATGCCATCGCAGACCGAGCCGTACATCGAACTCTCCGCCTGATTCGAAATCAGTCTCTAGCAGACCGTTCAGGCCAGCGCATCCATCATATGGCGATATTTGCTGGAGATGGTTTGGCGCGATTAACGTAGGTCAAATCATTTAGGCCCGGAAACAATAGCGCAATAGAATTCCCGTGCTTATCGGATTGTCCGACAGACAAGCGGTCGAAATAATTCCTGTCTCACCCGCTTGGAATGACATCGTTCAATTGCGGACGGATGCTCGACGGCTGGGAGCACCGCATCACGGCGCCGTCACCATCAATCTGGTCGCGCCAGGAGGCGACGGCGGGCAGGAGGTCGGCGGTGTCGAGGCTGGTTGGCATGACGGTGGGATACCGATCACAGACGGGACCGCTATGCGACGCCTTCGTCCACCGATAAGCTTCAGCGCTTCGCGAGCACGAAGAAGCGAGGGTAAGATCCGAAGGCCGTGATCGAAAGCGCGATTTCCAAACTGATCTTGCGGCCAGCTGTCGACGACGGCAGCCCGAAACGGGATCCGTCAGAGACAGGCAGGGCAGGCGCAGCGGCAACGCGACGCCGAGAGGGGCGAGTTCGAAGAGGGGACTGCCGATTCCGAGCGAGGCGCATGGCGCAGGCGAGCGCCGAGCCCGATGCGCCCGGAGACTACCGCAGTCATCTTCGTCTATCAGAACCGTAGAAATCGAGGGCGCCGAGTCCCGAGAGGAGCAATCGATGCTGAGTCCGGTAGAGGCGTTGCGAAAACTGCGCGACGAGATGGTGATGGATCGCCGCAAGTTGGTGGATCAGCAGGAGAGCATCCGGAACGTACAGGCCGAAATCGAGGCAATCGATCGGGCTATCGCGGACGAGGAAGCTGTGCAGAGCAGTGAAAACCAGAAAATCGAGTAGCGTTTCAGATTGAAATCTTCGCCCCGGTTAGATCGTCTCGTATTCCCGTCCCCGTGCCCTCGCGCGTCCTCTCCCGCTGGCGTATGCTTGACGCCAAGCAGGAGGCTCCCATGGCCGAGCAAGATCGTGCGCTCATCGACACGCACGGCGAACAAGACAACGTCGCCTTGGCGCAATTAGGCGCGGCCGTGATCCTGGCTTGGCCCTTATTGGAGTCCGACATGCAGCGCGATTTGATCGCGACAGCAAACGTCGTGGATGGCGTCAAAAGAGATCCGAGTTTCGAAGCGGCCCTGACTCGGCTTGTTCAGATGAACACTCGGAGCAGAGGTTGATCATACAGACCGGGTCAAGGGGTCGTCGCCACCGCCGAGCCCATGCGATCGCCAACACCATCTGAGCCGCTCGAGGCTGCGGGCGTCACCGTCATCGAGGAGAATGGCAAGGGGCCGGGGGGCGGCTGAGGAAGGGTCGAATACGAGCGACGCTGTCTGAGCCAAGCTATGCATGTATTCCAGTTCAATCCCCGCCGTGCCATGCTTGGTCCAAAGGGAGGATGATCAGCATGCGACGGTTCGCAAGCCTTGGCCTCGCGCTCGCCTTCGGGGCTGCCGGTTTCACCGCTGGAGCCGCAGCCAAGGCGCAAGACATCAAACGAACCGAACTCAACCGCTCGCCGGTGTCTGGTGACGATACCAAAGAGATCGTCATGCAGCTGGTGGAGTTCCCGCCGGGCGCCACCTCACTTCGGCATTTCCACAACGGCGAAGAGGCTTTCTACGTGCTGGAGGGCGGCACGGTGCAGGTGCCTGGTCAGGTGCCGAGAGAGCGGGCTAGCGGTGAGCACGGCATCAACCAGCGCGGCGTACCGCATGCGGGTTATACGGTGGTCGGCGAGCGAACAATCAAGATCCTGTCAGTGTACGTCATCGACAAGGGCAAGCCGTTGCAGGAGCCTGCGCCTTGATCGCGGACCAGCCCGAGCACCTGAAGGCGAAGGACTATCTGAAGTGAGCAACGCTGAAGCCGAGCCTTGGGAATTACGCGAGATCCTTCGGCTCGCGACGGCTTTGGCAGAGCATTTTTTGAAGTCAGACGCCGCGGAGGTGTCAGCTCACCCTGAGAGGCTCAAGGTTCTCCTAAGCGCCACCCAATTCCTCCATGACCACGATGTGTCATGGCCACCCGTCCTGCGCGAGGCCGTCGTCAAAGCCGCGGAACGCTTGGAGGGAATCCGTGGACGTTGAGGACCGCGACTTCGAGCACTCGCCGCTGCCCGGCTCATTCGGCCGCGATGGCGCGGCTGTCGATGTCGAGATTTACCGGTATTCCAGCACGCAGGAGCCCTGGCGGTTGGTCGCGGTCGATCTGGCGTCGGGTCGCTCCACCGCTTGGGCTGGGACCTTCGCGACGGAGCAGGAAGCCTACGCAACCTTCACTGCGATGGTCGAGGCGGACGGCATGGCGTCGTTCGCGGCATGGCGTTGCGGCACGATCCACTTATTTGAGCCCATCATGGTGGGATCGGCGTTGAAGGCTGCGCAATCACGAATGGATGGAGGCTCGGATGCCGCCCATGCTGACGAAGACGATCATCGGCGCCGTCATCGCCATCGCCCTCGCGGCGGCCGTCTCCTATGGCCTTGTCAGCCAGCAGACCGCTGACCAGATTCAGACCAAGGCGAACCAGACGCTGCAGAACGATCAAGGCTCGCTCGGACCTACGTCGCAGCAGCCACCGCCGCCCCCGTCGAACTCGATCCCGCAGGCCCCCGGCCAGCCTGGCGCATCACCGCAGCCGCCCGCACCTGCTCCGAAGCAGTAGCGGCTCTATATCGGCCGCATGCCCACGCTCGGCCTCAAGCTTCCGCTCCGCATCTGTGTCCTCGAAGAGACCGTGTGCGTCGAGGACGCCAACGGTCGCTGCACCGGCTACATCTATTGGTCCGACGATGGGCAGTGCCGATCCAGCAGGGGACGGTTCTCCAAGGCAGAGGCTATCGAGCAGGTGCGGGTGATCGCGAGGGCCTGGGCCGATGCACTCGCGTCGAACGGCACGCTCAGCACCGGACCAGCGCCGGGTGCGGGCGCTGCAGCAGCCGAGCCATCACCGCAGGCGTAATATCGCACCCACTCCGCCGCCTCGTGGAAAAGGCCCTGAAGGCGAAGCGATGATGACGGCTCGGACCGGCGCCCTATCTCGGCCGACACTGGCTCACGAGAGGGTGCATGTCCCACTTCCAGGCTTCCCGCCACATCCACCGTACAAGCTCCCGAATGAAGGCAGAAACGCGCGAGACGACCTCTGCGGAGGTCCGGGAGGAAATCGAGGAGGCGCGCCGGGCAGTCGACGAGCGCACGGAGCGACTACGGGCGATGCGGTTGGCTCGTGCAGGCCGGGGCTCCTGAAGCAACTCTCGAAACCGCCGGCCTCACCGTTATTGAGGAAAACGGCGAGGGGCCGCGGGCGGGGCTTAAGAATGTTGCGCACCCTGCTCGACACCGCCATCCCGGCGGATGTCCTGCCGGGATGCGCTACCGTCCGGCCGAATTGACGATGAGCCGTTGATTGCCTAGCCCACGCTCATTAGGTCACTAGCCTTCGCCAGGAGATGTCAATGGCTACGGACAACAAGCGCGGCAATCGCGAAGCCAAGAAGCCCAAGGCTCCGAAGGTGAAGACCAACGCCTCGGCGCCGTCGACCAAGGGCATTGTGACTGCAAAGCCCGCTGCGGGCTCGAAGAAGTAGGGTGGCGCTCAGATCGGCTGGATAGAGATGTAGTCCGTCTGGCCGCTCTCACCCCTGCCCTCTGTTGGCCATCATCGTGTAGGCCCGGCCCTCGACGCCGCCGTACCGATAGCTATCGTGCCTGGATGCGCACAGCTCTCGCCGCCCTCGCTCTCTTTGTCGCTGCCTGTGGGGCGCAAGCGCAGCAGCAGATATCAACCGTCCCTGAACTGCTGACAGCTGAACTGAAAGCTGCTCAAGCCTGCGAGGGATCTGGTGATCCCGCCATCATCAAGGAGCAGTGCAGGCTCCGAGATCGGCTGAGCGGCCGCTTGGCCCAGGCCGGCCACTGCTATGGCCGGAAGGGGCAGGCTGAGGGAAAAATGGAATGGCACGCCTGCCAGCCGGACTCGATCTATGAGGACGACATCGAGGCAGTGCAGCCCTGACGGCTACTCGACCGCCTCCGGGTGCCGCGACCACACGCCTGTGTAGTGCCGCAAGATCTGCGAGCAGCCATTGTGCGATCGGCGGTGTGAGAGAGTCAGGTGCCCCTGTGCGCTGTAGACACCCATGACCGTAACGCGGCCGTGGCAGATCGGACAGCGCTTGAGGACGTTGCTAGGCAGCAGGCGCGCCTCGTTGAGACTGACAGCTCGCCAAGCGCCGTCCGCTTTCACTTCGCAGGTCTGTGCTGACGGCGTCGGCATGCCCGACCATGCCGCCTCGGCAGACCGCTCGCCAGGGCTGCGAAGCCACACCTCATCCGCTCGGCCACACCCCAGTCTGCGCACGGGGCGGGAGAGCGTCCGATCTCACCAGAGTATGAGCCGAGCCGATACGCAACTTGGCTCGGGGTACGATGGCAAGTGGCGGTTACCGGGCCGTGCGCGTGCCTGCGGCTCAGCGATCCCGCGCCGAGATGCCAAGCACGATAAAGCCCCCACCGCGGACCGACCGGGCAGTGATGTAACTCCCGCAAAACGACTTACGACGAGATATCTTCGTCTTCCACGGATTCAATTGCCGCGATAGCGATTTGTATCTCAGCAATCTGTCGTATAGAGCTACGGGAAGGTATAGTTTTCGACGTGGCGGCCGCGACAATAATGCTACGGCGGCGAGCTGCAAGCAGATCGTGTAATTCGCTCAGTTTATCTGTATTACAAAATTCCACTTGAACTAAAGATGCCAATCTGTGGAATGGCACTACTGTTGATGAGTTTTCGGCTTCACGAGCTTCGTGCTCGTCAGGAGACAGGATTTTATCCATGGGTGCGCCTGTCCATTGCAGGCCAGCGCGCTTGTCGCTCAGTCGCCGGAGCCTGAAAGGTTTCACCCTGCGATCCGTCAGTCTCGCATGGATCGCGGACGCCGCATAGAAGAACCTCAGCCTGCAGCGAAGGCTCGATTACTCGCGTGTGCGAACGGTATAATCACCAACGAAAGAGCCCCCCGCGGCAGTGCCGGCGGGGCTGATGTGATCTTGGGGAAACTTGAGGCCCGGTCTACGCGCAGGCGGCAGCGGGGTCCCAGGCTCTGACTCGAAACGCGCTTGTCTGAGTTCGAGACCACTGCTCTTCGAGTGGGCCGGCTCAGCGGCCCGCCAGCCCGACCTTCGCCAGCACGATCCCGCCGAAGTCCAGCAGCGCCGCCGAGGCGAGCCCCCAGCCGATCTTGCGCAGATCCCGCACCTGCCGGGCGACCTCGGCGAGCCCCTTGGCGGCCTCCGCCTTGGCGCCGTCCACCGCCTTGTCGATCCGCCGCTCGATCTCGTCGCGGGCGACGAAGTGCTCTATGTCGCGCCGGTAGGCGACGCCCTCCAGCTTCTCGTCCATCCGGTCGAGCTTGCCCCCGAGCGCGTCCATCTGGCGGCCGGTGGCTTCCACGCGCTCGATCAGGCGCCCGATCCACTCGGGCAGATGGTCGGCCATGGCCCCGGTCCTTCGCTCGCCGCGACCCGGCCGCGCTGTTCGCGCCCGGGACGGTGTTTCGTCCGTCATCGCTGCGCGCCCACGGTCCCGGGGCTCACCCCTTCGGCCCGATCATCTGCGGCACGATCTTGTCGACCGAGCGGGCCAGCATGTAGGCGGCGATCCCGACGGTGAGCAGCGACCACAGCTCGGCCGGCACGCCCTTCAGCGCGGCCACCACCTCCACCTACAGTCCGACCATGGGCGAGACCACGCCCACCCAGGTGATGATCGCCAGCGCCCAGAGCACGGTGATCGGCCGGGCGTTGCGGGCGAGCCGGCTCTCCGAGCCGGCATCGGTCTTCATCACCTCGGCCATGGCGCGGCTGAGGTCGCCCTGCTGGTCGATCAGAGTCTTCTGCAGCTCCAACTGTACCTGCAAGCGCTGGCCCTCGTCGGGCAGCACCTTCGCGAGGATCGGGCCTATGGTGCCGAGCAGCGAGGGGAGAATGGCGAGGAAGCCCATGGTCAAGTGCCCTTCTGCATGTTRTGGCGGATCGCATCCCGCAGGCGCAGCCACCAAGATTCGATGGGGACGGCCGGCGCGCCGGTCATCGGCCCGAGCGGATCGGGGCGCGGCGGGTGCCGCTCCCCCGGATGCGCGCACCGGGGCGGGATCGCCCCGGCGGGCATAGACGGTGCCGTAGGCGGACAGCCCGGCCTGGTCCCGCTCGGCCTGCCGGCGTGTGAGGATCGCGGCCGGCCGGTCCCATAGCAGGAAGGCCTCCACCGCCCGCGGCAGGTCGCTGGCATTGGCGAAGCGCACGACGCTGGACTGCGCGAAGTTGGCTGGGCCGATGTTGAAGCCGAGCGAGCAGCAGGCGTCGAAGAACGGCTGCGGCACCGGTTTGGCGAGGGCGGCACGCACGGCAGCCAAGTAGGGCTTGAGATCGGCCGCGAAGAGCGCGTCGGCCTCTGCCTCGGTCAGGATCAGCCCGGCCGTCACGACGGGCGGCCCAGCGGCCGAGGTATGGCCCCGTCCGATCGTCCATGTTCCAACGCTGTCGGGGTAGGCGCGCAGACGGCAGCCTTCGCGCGCCGCCAGGGTGCTGTCCGCGTAGATCTGACCCTGCGTGCCGCCCGCGGGCTCCGCGGACAGCGGCTGCAGCTCCAGCGCCCCGTTGCCGCGGATCTTCACCACCGCCCGGCGCGTGGCCGTGCCGGGCGCCGTGGTCTGGACATCGAGACAGGTGCCCTGCGCCATCGCGGTGAGACCCTCTTCTGCCGTGCCCAGAACGGCGACGGCGTTGGCGGTGTAGGCACCGCCCGCGTGGTAGCCGGCGCCGAACAGACCGAAGAGCCGGTCGGCCGCCTTGATCGGCAGCGGCGCCCCGACCACACCCCGGGCGGYCCGGGCGTTGCAACTGGCGACGGGCGCCCGGGTGCCGGCCACATCGTCCCCGAAAGCGTCGAGCTGGACGATGGGCTGCTGGCCGAGTCCGAGGACGTGCAGCGGTGCGCTCGGGGAAGTCACCCCTGACAAGCCGACATAGCCAGTCGCGGCCGCGATCGTCATGGCCGTCCGGAAGACGGCGCCGTCCGGGCTCGTCTTCAACGTCAGATCATCGCTGCCGAGCGTGCCAAACAGAACCTGGCTCACATAGCCGGTCTGCAGGATGAAGCCGGCGTCGTGGGCCGCGGTCTTCTTGTTGAGGGTCAGGCGCATGTTGCCGGCCCCCGGGGTGACATCGTCCCAGGAGAGGAGGGCGGCCTCGGACTTCACCGCGAGGCGGTTGGTGGCGTCTGCGGCGGTGTTGATGCCGAGCGTCGGCACGCCGGTCTTCAGGTCGCCGGCGGAGACGGTCGGGTGGCCGCCGGGCGTAACGCCATCGTGGACGACGAGGCGCCAGTTGGTGGTGTCGACCACAAACTCGCCCGGCTTCCCGACGAAGGTCGCGAGGAACGACCACGCGTCCCTCAGCCACTGCGTGCGCACGCTCATGCGGAGACGAGCCCCAGATCGAGAAAGTTGGGATAGGGGTCGGAGGCGCGCCCGAAATCGTCGTTGCGGACTGCCGTCTGTGAAGCGAACCCATGATCCGCACCGCGGCCGAGGGCCAGGGTCTCGGCGACCGGCCCGAACCGGCCCGAGCCGATCGGCGTCACCGTGTAGGGGGTGCAGGTCGCAAGGTCCTGCAGCGCGTCGCCGAAGATGTTGAACGCTTGCAGCTTCAGGGTGAGCGTCGTGCCGATATAGGCGGCCGGCACGCTGTAGCGGAACACGGCCTCGTCGAGCCGGGTGAAGGGCGTCCCGGCCGGATGCGCGCCGATCGCCGAGCCGTAGAGCCCGCGCTCCAGATAGGTCAGGGCGAAGGCGTGGGATCCGGTGAGCGTCGCCGTGGCGTAGGAGACCAACTCCCGGTCGACCAGCGCCAGGATCACGCCATCCCGCGCGTCGGCCTGTGTCGCGGAGGCCAGCGTCCCGCCGGATCGGCCGAGATCGACCGACAGCGTGTTGCCGAGATCGGGGTTCGGCCAGGCCGGCGCAGCCAGGTCCGCGGTCAAAACGCCCTGGCGGGACGGTTGCGTGAGCGTGCCGATCTCGACGAAGGTCGACCCGTCGCGGGAGACCCAGACGTTCGCCCCGCCCCAGAACGGGTCGGCATTGGCGCCGGAGGCCGCGATCCAGACCTGGGGCACGCCCGCGGTCAGCGCGGCAGGCGGCTCGAAGATCAGCGAGTCGTTGACGGCCGCCGGTACCACGCCGCGGTCGATGCCGGAGCCGGTCGCACCGACTGTGGGATAGGCCGCTGCGGTTGCCGTGCCGCGCGGGAACTCCTCGGCCGTGACGGTGAGGAGCCCGTCCTCGTCCTCCTCGATCGCCGTGATGCGCACCGGCGCCCGGGCGAGCCCGAGCCCCGGGTCGGTCAGGGTCACGATATCCATCGGCTCCAGGAGGCAGAACTCCCAGGACAGGCGGAACGTGAAGGTGTTGCGGATGTAGAGGGCGCGCTGCAGGGCGAGCTGCGCCACGAGGCGGCCGATGGAGAGCGCGCAGATCTCCCGGGCGGTGATCGTCCCCCCGACCTTGAGGCCGTAGCGCTCGATCGCGCCCTGGTCGCGCGCCTCGACCGTCGTCGTGGTGTAGCCATGACTGCGATCGGAGCACTCGACGCGCTGGACGTTGGGCAGACCGTAGGGATCGCTGCGCGCGATCCGCACCGGATCGTCGCCCTCGGCGGCCAGGAAGTCGTCGTCGGTGAGGTCGTAGACCGGCGTGACGTCGGGCACGTAGGTGACGCGGGCGCCCGAGTGGGTCGTGCCGGTCACGACTTGGTCGCCGTAGGGGACGATCTTGAGCCGCGCCCCCGACCACACCGCCGCGCTGTTGGTCAGCCTCAGCCAGCGCGCCAGGATGGCATTCGCCGTCTCGGCGTCGGTCAGGGCCGGGCTGAGCCCGAGGCCGAGGGCCGCGCAATAGGTCTGGTAGGACGCATCACCCGACGCGCCGAACAGGCTCATCGTGGCCTCAGACCGGGTCGGCCTCGGCGGCCGCGCGTGCGGCCCACAGGCTGAAGAAGCGCGGGTGCCGGCCCGGCTCGGCGAGGACGGGGTTGCGGGCGAGCGGCTCCTCGACCACGGCTTGAGCCGGCGAGAAGGCGTGCACGAGAGTCAGGGGATCCGTCACGGTGATGATGCCGCCGTGGGCGTAGGCGCGACCGTAGCGGAAGACCACGACATCGCCGGGCTGCGGCCGGGCGACCTCCGCAGCGCAGTCGAACACGAAGCCGAGGTAGCGCTCGTCGGCGCGGTGGAGGTGCCAGTCCTGCGGGTAGGGCCGCGGGTCAAAGGCCGGCACGAGCCCGGCATCCACGAACACACGCACGAGGAGCATACCGCAATCGACGCCGACGCCGCGCAGGTCGGCGCCGGGGTGGTAAGGCGTGCCGATCCAGCTCAGGGCGTCGCGCACGAGCGTTTGGCGCCCTTCGTCTTCAGCATGCATGGCAGGCCCCCGACGCGCTCCATGCAAAGGCACGTGACCGCGCGCCGCTCGCTCCTGGAAGGGATCAGGTTCGATGGAGCACTTCAGATCTGATGCAGAATCCCGATCCCGAAGGTCGACGCTGGATCGCGACTGGGCCTTGGGCTTCATGTCGGAAGGGGACGTTCCGTGCTCGACCCGTGTCGGCCGTGCAAACAGTTATCAGCGGTTCCCGAGAGCGGTCGTATGCCGGCCGCTTCCTAACGTCCCCTCGGATTTGCTTTGCAACAAAATTCGATAAGTCCACGAAATTGCTAAATCTGGTATTTTCCTATCAAATACAAAAAGCACTAAGATATCGAGGTAGCCTGTCCAATTTGTAATTTATACTGATCCGCAATATTAACTAGTATTAGGCACAAGATAGATTAATGCGAATATAATAACCACCTAAATTCGGTTATATTTAATCTACATACTCATCGACGCTCGCTAAAATATTTCCCGAGATTTTAATTCCTAGTTTATCCGCGGTTTTCATATTAATAACTACCCGGTATTTGCTCGGTTGTTCTACAGGAAGGTCGCAAATTTTAGCCCCCTTCAGCAATCTATCCACGTAACTGCCGGCGCTTCGAAATATATCAGGGATATTCGTTCCATATGACATGAGAGCGCCGTCTCTCACGTACAGTTCGTTGTGAAACACCGAAGGCAAGCTCTGCTTGAGAGCTAGTGCCGCGATCCGCTTCCTTTCGACAACAAATGAAGGATCCGGCTGTGCTGCGAGACACGTATGGCCATCTTGCTGAATAGCAGCAAATGCAGATTCCAGGTTCGATATGCCATTTATCTCGAGAGGCTCAATTCTCAAATTTAAATTGCTTTCTTCTAATTTAATCCGGTCCACGTACTGACGAGTGTCGGACGTATCAGTATTGACCATAATTTTTGCGACTTTTATGCTGGGGATGGCCTCTTTTATAACTTCAAGCCGCTTTTTGATGAGATCAGGGAATTCTATCCCCGTTATGTTTCCGTCCGGATGAGGTATGTTTTTGACCAACCCGCGCCCGACCGGGTCAAATGCTGCAATAAAGACTATTGGCGTTTCTTTTGCTACTTTTTGCAGTGCCAGAGCCGAATTCGGGCCCGCTCCTATCAATATATCAAAATTCTTCGATGCGAGCTCTGCAGCCATGGCTTGAAAATGTTCCGGAATTTCAGCCGGAAATCGATGCTCGATGATAATATTTTGGCCTTCGAAAAAGCCGTGATCAGCAAGTCCCCGACGAAAAGCGCTCATGTATAACGCTTCTTGGTCCGGACCGGCCGCATGCCAAAGCAGACCGATCCGAGGAACATGATCCTGCGCCCACGCAGGGGGCATGAGCGCCTTGAGGCTGAGCCCGGCTATAGAGCCCGAGAGAAGTGTTCTCCGCAGCATTGCATCTCGCAAAGCAATATCGAACCTCGCAAAGCAACACTTGGATATCTATCAAAAAATTCCGCGGTCCACCAGATGTGATTCACAGCGGGCGCTTGCATTTTCGACGGCCGCTTTATGACAGCTCGTCCGCGTCGAGGCGACCGCAATGGGGCATCCTATATCCGCCCACTCTCAGGAGGCACTTACGACTTCGGTCGTCCGCTTCGCCGCCATTTCAGCGGAGGGGCATTCGTGTCGAACGTTTATGCGCCCATATTTCCTACTTGATCGAGCCGTTCATGCATCAAGGTTCGCAGGTTGTGCGCCTGGGTGTTGCCCAGGTCGCTGCGGCAACAGCACGATCAGGGCGACGATGAAGGCGACGAGCACAGCCGAGGCGATCGGTCGGCTCAGGTTCAGGCCCCCGTCGGCGACCGGCTTGTCCAACAAGTCACCCACCGTCGCGCCGAGGGGGCGCGTCAGGATGAAGGCCGCCCAGAACAGGCCAACCCGCGAAACCTTCGTGCGGGCGTACAGCAGGACGACCACGGCCAACGCCGCCGCAAAGACCAGCGCGCCGCCTTCGTAGCCGAGGCCGCCGGTATCCGCGAGCCAGTCGCCGAGTGCCGTTCCGAGCGTCTGCGAGACTGTGATCGCTGCCCAGTAGAATGCCTCGGACCGTGGGGTCGAGACCGTCTCGACCGACACCGTACCCTCCGTTGCGTACCATAGACCCAACACTGCCGCGAGGCAGACCAGCAGTACGCTCGACCCGCCCGTATAGCCGATGCTCAGCGAACGGTCGGCGAAGTCGGCCGTCGTGGTGCCGAACGTCGTCGAGGCGATGATCGTTGCCCAGTACAGGGCCGGGTTGAACCGGCGCGACAGGATCTGGGCGATCACGAGCGCGACGAGCACGACGGCGAGCAGCGCCGTTCCGGCAAGATAGCCCCAGTCCAACGTCATCGTGACGGTGTCGCCGCCGGTCTCGCCGAGCGTCGTGGCCAAGATCTTGATGATCCAGAACCCGAGAGTGACGGCGGGCACCTTGCTGAGGGCGCGCTGCGTGCTGTCGTCCATCGATCGGCTCCTTCGGTCGGGGGAAAGATCACTCGGCGTCGGCACTGGCCGGATGCGCGCCGGCCCGCTGCGGGATGGCCAGCACGCACGCGACCATCAGGACGGCGAGCGCGGCGGAGATCGTGATGTCGCTGATGCCGAGGCCACCGGAGGCCGGGGGCTTGTCGAGTGAGTTGGCCAGCGTGGCGCCGAGCGGCCGGGTCAGCACGAAGGCCGTCCAGAACAGCAGCGGTCGGGAGACCCTCGTGCGCCAGTACAGCGCCGCCGTGCCGGCCAGCGCGGCCAGTATGAGCAGGGCACTGCCGTCGTAACCGAGCCCGGTGCTGTCGGCCATCCAGTCGCCGAGCGCGGTGCCGAGCGTCTGGGAGAACATAATCGTCGCCCAGTAGAAGCCTTCGGCCCGCGGGGTCCGAACGGTCTCGACCGCGACGGTGCCGAGCGTGCGCTTCCACAGCAGCAGGGTGAGCACCACCGAGGAGAGCAGGATCACCGATCCGCCGGCGTAGCCGATGCCGAGCGAGCGGTCGCAGAAGTCGGCGAGCGTGGTGCCGGCGAGCGTAGTCGCGGTGATGGCCGCCCAGTACAGAGCCGGGTGGAAGCGGTCGGCGCGGATCTGCGCGACGAGCAATACGATCAGGGCGGCGGCGAAGATCGCGGTTCCGGCAAGGTAGCCGAGTCCGAGCGTCAGCGTCACCGCGTTGCCGCCGACCTCGCCGAGCGTCGTGGCGACGATCTTGATCGCCCAGAAGCCTGTCGTGACCGCGGGGACCTTGCACTCGGCGGATCGACTGTCGTCGTTCATGCGGTACGGCCCTGTCGCTGGAGAGCCGGACCGGCGTGGCGAAACGGGGTCGGCTCTGGCCGCGCGCAGTAGCGCGGCAGAATGAGGACAGAATGAGCTGCGCTCCGGGAGCTTGGATCGTCAGCTCGGCAGGACGACCCGGGCCAGGACGCCGCGCTGTCCGTCCCGGCGGTTCTCGACCGTCAGGCCGAGACCGTGGCGCTCCGCCACCCGATGGGCGATGGCGAGACCGAGCCCAGTGCCTTCGATATCCTTAGGCGCAGCGCGGAAGAAGCGGTCGAACAGGCGTTCCTCGCTGCCCGGCGGCAGACCACACCCGGTGTCGCGCACTGTGACGACGCACTGCCCGTTCTCCTGGGACAGACCGACATCCACCTGCCCGCCGGCCGGGGTGTAGCGCAGGGCATTGTCGAGCAGGCTCGCGACGAGGGTCCGGACCTCGGCCTCTGCGCCATCGATGACCTTCGATGCTTCGATCTCAGCGCCGAGGTCGATGCCTGCACCTTCGGCGAGCACAGCGTGGTCGGCGACGCAGTCGAGTAACAGCGGCCCGACGTCGACCGGCTCCCCGGCGTGCGGCACCTGATCGTCGAGCCTCGCGAGGCGAAGCAACTGATCGACCAGCCGGCTCGCGCGGCGAAGGCCGCCAGAGAGTGCCGACCTTCCTTCGGCCGGAACTGGACCGTCCGCCCAGGCCAGTGCATCGACCTGGGTCTGCATCGCAGCAAGCGGCGTGCGCAGCTCGTGGGCGGCGTCGGCTACGAATTGCTTCTGCGCGTTGAGCGCAGCCTGAAGGCGCAGGATCAGCCCATTCAACGCCTCTACCAGCGAGGCGATCTCCGTGGGCACGGTTGAGGTCGACAGCGGAGCCGTCGCTGCGGCGCTGCGACCCGCCAGATCACGCACCAGTCCGTCGAGGCGGCCGAGGACCCGGTTCATCGCCCACCCGACGACGATCCACGAGAGCGGAACGAGCAACAGCAGTGGTGTCGCCGCCCCGAGTGCCGCGTTGCGGGCGAATTCGGCGCGGACCAGATCCCGCTGAGCGACGCGCACCGTCAACGTGCCGCTCTCGGTCGTGTAGGTGCGCCAAGGCTCACCGCCCATGACCGCGTCCGCGTAGCCAGTCCGCTCAGGCCGATGCGCATCCACCCCGGGGTCACTGCGCAGAATCGTCGGGCCTTTCCAGATCGTGACCGCGATCTGATCCTCGGGGTCCTGGTCGGCAGCGGGGGGTGCATCGGCTTCGGCGAGGCCGGGACCGGCGTTCAGGGCGACCTGCCGCAACTGGCCGTCGAGGAAGTCGGCAGCCTCGCCTCGGTCCAGGATGTAGGCGGCGACCATTGCGGCAAGCCCGACACCAGCGAGCAGGGCGGTCATCCAGCCGAGTGCGGTCCGGCGCAGCGAGGGGCTGCTCATGGCTTCGGCACCATCCAGCCAGCGCCGCGGACGTTGAGGATCACACTTCGGCCGACCCGGCGACGGATCGAAAGTATGAGGGCATCAACGGCATTGCTCTCGACCTCCTCGCCCCAGCCGTAGATGCGCTCCTCGATCTGAGCACGCGACAGGATGCGGCCCGGCCGCTCCATCAGTGTGCGCATAAGGGCGTACTCACGGGCGGGGAGCAACGCGGTCGCATCGGCGTGCGTCAGCGTGTGGGTCTCGGTATCGAGTTCGGTATCGGCAGCTAGAAGGCGTGCGGTCGCGCGCCCGGCCCTCCGGCGTAGCACGGCTCGCATTCGCGCCAGAAGCTCGCGCGTTTCGAAGGGTTTGACGAGGTAGTCGTCCGCGCCGAGGTCGAGACCGCCCACCCGGGTATCGAGCGCGTCGCGCGCGGTAATAATCAGGACGGGCGTGTCGTTGCCGGCGGCGCGGGTCATTCGCAGAAGATCCAGACCGTCGGCCTGCGGCAGGCCGAGGTCGAGCAGGACGAGCGTGTGGTCGCCCGTCCGCAGGGCTGCGTCTGCGTTGGAGCCGTTGCGCACCCAATCGACCGACATTCCTTCTGCCCGCAGGGCGGCGGACAGCCCCGCGCCGATCATGCCATCGTCCTCGATCAGCAACACGCGCATCAGCGTCTCGATCGCTTGCCTCCCCCGTTCCTACACCGGAACGCCTATTCGGGGGCGGGTTGTTCGAGCCACGTTTGCCACGGTTGTGGGATCCACTTTTTTAAACTTTCCTCCGTCAGAAGACGAGCTGAAGACCATCCGTCTCAGCCGTAAGTCGTTGTCAGCCGGGCCAGCAGGACGCGGACCTTCTGAGGGTCTGCGATGTGTCGGGATCATACGACTCCAAGGCTCAGAATCCGCTCATCAGAACGCCGCCTCGGGCGTGGGCACGAACGGGAAGCCGCGGAAGTTGGCATCGTTGGCGAACCTGGACCGGCAGGTCGCCAGGGTGTGGTCGCAGCCCTGATAGGCCGTGAAGCCGTCGCCCGGCGCCGGGGGCGCCGGCAGCGGGTAGGTGAGCGTCAGCCCGGTCGCGTCCGCCAACTTGATCGTGGCCGACACCCCGGTGTTGCCGCCCGAGGTGAACGTCACCGTGCCCTGCGTCAGCGCCTCGCTCGCACCGGCCCAGGGGATGACCGTCGTGCTCGCCCCGTCGCCGACCGCCCCGGCCGAGGCGTAGGCCTGCCGCACCAGCCGGCAGCCGGTGTCGTAGAGCGTGTGGTTGCAGGTCGGCTGCCAGACGTTGCGCGGCAGGTCGATGTCGAGGAGCGTCAGCTCGCTCGCTACCGTCAGGATCGCGCCGGTGCGCCCGACCTGATCGACGCTGGCCAGGCGCCCGGTGAACAGCGTGACCCCGCCGATCGGCGGGGCGTCCCAGGCGGTGAGGAACGCCCGGTCGCGACGGATCGTGCAGCCGTCGAACACGCCCTCGCGCAGGGCCACGAGGAACGGCACGCCGCCGACCGTATCGGCCGGGCGGGCCGAGACCGTGATCCGCTGCTGGTCAACGTCGAGGCCGGTGGTGCAGCGGTAGCGCAGCCCGTCGACCAGCACGGAATCGGCGCGGTAGGTGGTGCCGTTCAGCGCGATCGGCACGTCAGCGTCGGTGTAGGCGAGGATCAGGCCCGAGAGCAGCGTGAAGGTGAAGCAGTCCGCCATCAGCAGCCGCTTGTCGGCCCGCGCGCGCATCTCGGCCAGGTAGGCGACGAGGCCGGGATCGGCGGGCCTCATGTGGTCGCACGCTCCGGAACTTGACGCCCTCCGCCTTCCACAGCCCGGCCATGACGTTCTCGAAGTCCTGGATGTCGTCGAGGAAGCGGCACAGGTAGGCGAAGTCGAAATCGGCGCCGATCACCGCGCCCGCGGCCGGCGCCGCCGGCAGCACGATCCGGTTCGGCGCGGCGAGGCTCCAGCCGTCGGCAGGCACGCCGTCGACGGTGACGGCGCGCAGCGCGGTCACCCAGCCGATCGGCTCGGAGAAGCCGCCGAGGGTGCGCAGGGCCGGGAAGACGCGCGTTGCGCCGTCGCCGATCCCCACCGCGCCGGCCGCGACCGTGCCATCGGTCGGGTCGGTGTAGAGGAAGGTGCCGAAGCGGCCCTGGCAGCGCAGGAACAGGCCGAGCAGCGCCTGCAGGGAGTTCACCCCGAGGCCCGGGAAGGCCGCGCCCGCGTCCAGACCGTCGAAGGTCACCTCGAACTCCCACAGCGGCGCCGCGTAGAGGCTCGCGCACCTCCCGGCCGGAGACGTGCGGGGCGAGCCGCGTGGCGAAGGTCGGGCGCTTGTGCACCGACCAGCCCTGGCCCGGCAGCGCGGGGAAGGCGGGCGGAGTCTCGCTCACCCGCGCACGCTCACGAGCCGGAAGGCTTGCGTGGCGAACAGCAGCGCCATGAATGCCTCGAGATCCAGGTCATCGTCGGCGAAGTGGCAGAGCAGGCTGGATCCGGCCCCGAGTTCGGCCGGGACGGCGACGTGGAACGGCAGCGCACGCCCGGCGACCCGGCCGTAGAAGCTGGCGAGGTGCTCGAAGTCTCCGGCGAGGCCGCTCGCGGCGAACCCGTCGGCGGCCAAGACATCGTAGGCCAGCTCGATTTCCCAGGACGGCGCCCGTACGCGCTGCCCGCGACTCCCGGCCCGAGACGTGCGCGGCCGCGCCGGTGCGGAACACGGGCGCGTAGCGCACCGACCATGCGCGTCCGGACAGCACCGGCAAGGTCGGGTATGCCCCCGGCACCGGTGGCGGATCAGGCGGCGGCGGCGGCAGCGCCGGCCCCTTGCCGCCGATCCATAGCCCGGCCGGCCAGTTGAGGGTGTCGCCCCAGACATCGGACCGCAGCGGGAAGGTCGGGAACGGCCGCGCGTCCCAGTTCCAGGCCGCGAAGAAGGCGGTCTGCAGCATCGGCAGCCCGGCGGCCGAGACCGCGTTGTGGCCGTCGCGGTACCAGTATTCGTAGACCGCCCGCAGCGCCATCGCGCAGAGCGTGTCGTCCCGCCTGGGCGTGTAGGTCGCCCCGTCGGCGCTGTCCCACACCGACCAGAACGCGGTGAAGCTCTCCGTGCTCTTGGGGTCGTAGAACACGTTGGGCTGGTTGGTCGCGCGGTCGATCGAGCCGAAGCCGTACTCGACGGTGGTGATCGACTTCGATTGCGGCACCCAGCGGGTGACAGGCCCGCGTGGCACCCAGCCCCGACCGTCGCCGGTGTCGTAGACGGCGCGGTGCGGGTTCGTCCACCACCAGCGCAGCTGCTTGTTGGCCAGGATCTCCTGGCCCGGATAGTACCGGCTGCGAGTCTGGGTCACGCGGTCGCCGGTCGGCCGGGACACCTGCTGGTCCGAGCCAAGCGGGTCGAGACCGATCCCGAGGTTGTCCGAGTCGAGGTAGAACCAGTCGTACTTCTCGCCGCCCTCGATGTTCCGCTTCAGGTAGGCCATCGAATAGAGCGTCGGCTCGCCCGAGAGCCCGAGGCCGTTCATCGTGTCCGGCCCGGGCGGCCACGTGCTCCGGTCGGGCGCGGACGCCGTCCAGTTCGCCGCGTCGAGGCCGCCGCCGGCCGTGGTCCAGTCGGACAGCGGCAGGTAGTTGTCGAAGGCCACGAGGTCGATGCTGTCCCGGCCGTAGAGCTGGTCGAGATGCGGCCACTGTCCGGCCTCGCCTCGGTGCTGCACGCCCATCCACACCGACCAGTCGGGCGAATAGGTGATCAGGTTGCGCAAGCCCGCCGCGTCCCGGGTCAGGCCGGCCGCGTCGAAGATCCCGCGCACGTCATCGGCGAGCCGCCCGAGCCCGTCGACGAAGGGATAGTCCCAGGTGACGGTGCCGTCGTCGCCGGTCGTGCCGGCCCGGGTCCAGCCGGGTCCGCGGATCGCTTCCAGTCCGCGCAGCTCGGAGCCGAGCAGGAACAAGTCGACGCCGCCGGCCAGTACGCACAGGTTGGCGCATTGCAGGATCATCCGGCGCAACGTGTAGTCGTCGGCCGGGCCGGCATAGTCGACCGTCAGCCGGTCGGGGTGGCGGGTGAACAGCGACGGCGTCGCCGGCCCGAGGATCCGGGCCACCGTCGCGGCGGCGGCCACCGTGCTATCTGCGTCGAGCCCGATGCGCCCGCGCCACGGGAAGCCGGGGCAGTCCATCAGCAGGAACGGATAGAACACGACGCGGTAGCCGCGTGCCCGCAGGTCGCGCAGGCAGCGCACCACGCTCTGATCGGACGGCGTGCCGCCATAGACCGCGTGGCCGTCGACGGTGGTGATCGGGATCAGGATCGGGGGGCCGCCCAGGCCCCGCGACAGCTGCGTCAGGCCCGAGACCTGCCAGTTCTCCTCGACCGGCGCAGGCCCGTCCATGCGCTGGAACGACCCGTCGATGTAGATCGTGGACGGGTAGATCTTGCAGGTCCGCGCGTCGATCGAGGAGCCGAACCACGCCACGAGCAGGTTGACGGTGGTGCAGCCGGGCACCTGCTCGGCCAGCGCGTGGAGGGCAAGGCTGCAGTCGGTGCGCCCCGAGCCCGGCGCCGCGTAGGTGTTGATCGGCTTGAACGGGCGCTCGGCTGCCGCGGGCCGCCACCGCGAGGCCCGGTAGGGCAGGGGGTCGTAGCCGAACTCCCCGGTCGCGGGCAGCAGGTTGAAGCCGGTGATGTAGTCGATCACGGCTCAGCCCGGTCCCAGCCGCGACAGGCCGAGATGCGCACCCTGCCGGACCGCCTGGTTGATCGCCCGCATCAGCGGGCGGGAATGAGTCTGGAAGAAGTCCGCCACCGAGGCGCCGTCGAGGGCCGAGACGTTGATCTGGGTGGTGTGGTTGAGCGCGAGGCTCGGGGCCGGGCTGCCGCCCACGGCCGCGCGCAGCGCACCGGCGGGACCGGCCGGGACGATCATCTCGCCCTTGTGTAACTGGGCGACCATGTCGTCGGGCAGCGACCACGCGCCGACCGCGAAGGACGGGATCGCCGCGGCGGCGGCCGCCACGGTCGCCTCGCCGGCGGCCGCAGGGCCGACCGCGGCGGGGCCGAGCACCGGCGACAGGAAGCCGAAGATGCCCGCGAAGGTCTCGGAGGCCGAGGCCATGATCGACTTCACCATCGCGCCCGCCTGCGTGGCGAATGCGGACGCCGCCCCCGTCTCCTCGGCGCCGGTCCGGGCGGCGACCCCGCGGTGGTGGCGGCGGTCTTGGCGACCCCGCCGGCCTGGTGCGCCGAGACGCCGGCAAGCCAGTCGGCGATCAGCTTCACCCGCGCCTGGACGTAGCTCTGGACGATCGACAGCGCCGTGCTGCGGGCGGCCTGGGCGATCGTGGTCTGCCCCTGGATCACGCTGAAGACGTTGCCGGTGAGCGTCGAGCCGATCTGCTCGTAGGTGCGCTTGGTGTCCTGGTACTCGGCCTTCTGCATCTCGCGCTCGGCCTGCGCGCGGCGGGAAGCGGATTCGGACGCGAGCCGGTCGAGCTGCGCCATCGCCTGACGGTACTGACTGGTGCCCTGGCCCCAGATCTCGGCGAGCTTGCGCTGGTGGTCGCGCTCCAGGTCCTCGATCTGCCCCAGCACCGCGCCGGTCTCGGCCTGGCGCTGTGCGAAGCCGAGACCGCGCTCCTGCGCCTCCTGGCGCAGGTCGCGCATGCGGTCCTCCAACACGCGCTTGGCGTTCTGGTAGGCCGTGTCCTCGGCGGTGGCCCGCTCCTGCGCCTCGGCCTGCTCCACCGCCCGGGTGTTGGCGATCTTCTGGGCCTCGAGCTGGTTCCAGGCCGCCGTGCCGCGGGCGTGCAGTCCCTGCTCGACGGTCAGCGCGTCGTTGAGGATGCGCAGCCGCTCCCGTGAGCCGGTCTCCATCTCGGCGGTCTGCAGGCTGGCCTCGGATCGGGTGAGCGCGACGCGCTTCTCGGCGAGCGCGGCCTCGCCCTGCGCGAGCCGGGTCTGGAGCGCCGTGCGCGCCGAGAGGTCGGTGGTCGCGTCGAGCTGCCGGCGCAGGGCATCGTTCGCCCGCTCCTGCGCGGCGACCTCGTCACGCCGTCCCGCCGCGTTGGCCTGGGCGGTGGCCAGCGCCTCGCGGTCGAGCGCGTTGCCGCCGGCCTGCCGGTCCGCGAGCTGCTGGCGCAGGTCGAGCTGCGCGCGCAGCGCCTCGGCGGTGGCGCCACCCGAGATGTTGTCGGCCTCCTGATTGCGCCGCCCGGCGTTGATCCCGCCGTTGTCGCCCGAGCGCCCGCGGATCGTGGCGGCCAGCGCGCCCTCGTCGCCGCCGCGCGCCGCAGCGGCGACATCGCGCGGCAGCGAGCCGTAATTATAGGCCACGGAGGTGAGGGAGGCCTTCGCGCGGTCGGACAGGCCCTGCCAGGCCGCGCCCACCTGCGCGGCCGCCTCGGTCTGGAACGCCACGAGCCGGCGGGCGAGATCGCGCTCGGCATCCTCCCGCGTCGTGACCGTGCCGGCGGTCACCGGGCTGGCGCGGCCGTCGGCGCCGGTGGTCGTGTCCGACCCGAAGCCGACGCGGAAGCGGCCGTCGTTGTCGCGGTAGGCTGCGCCGCTGAACCCCTCGAACTTGCGGATCAGCGCCGCGGCGTCCCCGGTCGCGCCCTGGAGGCGCTGGCGCAGCAGGTCAATCCGGCCGGTCGCCTGATCGATCCCGGCCTGCGCGGTGTTGCCGAGGAGGTTCGCGGTGGCGTCCGTGAGCTGACCCGCGTCGAGCGGCGTCCGCGCGAGGGTGGCGTTGCGGCGCTCGATCACCTCCAGCTGCTTCTCCAGCGCCTCGGTGACCCGGTTGGCCTCATCCACCTGCCCGCGCAGGCGCGAGGCGAACAGGCCGGCCAGCGGACCCAGCGCCGAATAGCTCTTCAGCTGCTCCTGCAGCGACCGGGTCATCTCGTTGCCGTAGGCGCGGGCGCGCTCGACCAGGGCCGACAGGATGGCAGCTTGCATCTGGTTGGCGTTGCCGTTCTGACGGGCGAGATCGAACTGCGCGCGCAGCTCGCGCGAGACGCCGCCGAGCGCCGCGAGATACGGCTCGCCGGCGGCGGCGGGATCGCGCAGCGCCCCGGTCAGCGCCGACGCCATCTGCTTCGCCTCGTCCTCGGAGGACGCCATCATGGCGACCAGCGAGACGATCGAGGCGTTGGCCGAGCCGGTGTAGCTCGGGACCGAGGCGAGCATGGCCTCGATCGAGGCCGCGCCCTGGTCGGTCATACCCGGAACCTTGGTCAGCTCCAGCGTGAAGGCCTGGAGCATCCGGGTCGCGTTCTCGAAGCCGCGCGCCTGCGCGGCGGCCTGGAGGCGGTCCATGGTGCCGGCGGCCGCGATGGCGCGGCCCTCGACCTCGAGCAGGCCGGAGCCGTAGATCTGCGACCCGCGCCGCCACTCCTGGAAGGCACTGCGCTGCCGCTCGATCGCGCCCGTGAGCCCCTGCGTCGACAGGGCCGTGACGTCGAGGGCGCGCGAGGCCGAGAGCGCGTTGAAGGCGTACTCCACCAGCGCGGTGGCGCCGGACCGGGCCGCCGTCGCGGTGGCCGAGATAGCGGTTCCGACCGCCGCGTAGGTCCGTCCGGTCGCGCCGGACACGGCCTCGTCGGCGGCGCGCAGGCCCTCGTAGGCGGCGACCAGCGCCGCCACGGCGCGGGCCTGGGTGGCCAGGGTGGACGTATTCTCGGCGCTGGCCTGGATCTGCCGCAGCGACGCGTTGGCCGCGTCGATGGCCGCCTTCAGGTCGTCGTAGCTCTGGCGCGCCGTCGCGTTCTGGCCGCGGGCCGTCGCGGCGAAGCCCTGGATCGTGCCCTTGGCCTGATCGGCCGCATTGCGGATGCCGGCCGCGTCGCCGCCGAAGCGGACCTGGATGTCGTCGGCCATAGGTGGGCTCAAACGCGAATGGGTTGACCGAGCGAACGGCTGCTAAGGGTGGTTTTACGAAGGTCCGCTTGTGGGCGACCACGCGCGGAAGCAGACGTTGCTGATCAGACAGACGCGACCGCAGCCAGGCCAGCGAAACCGGCATGATCTTTAAGCGTTGAGGCCGGCCCCGCTGGAGAGCATCATGTTTTCCAAGGTCTTTATTGCTGCCGTTATTGTCGCCGCCGGGTCAGGCCTTGCCCTCGCAGAGACAGCTGCACCGAACGCAGCAGGGACGGCAACCATGACGACCCGTCAAACACCTGATACCGGGGCCGGAGCCTCCGGCGGAAGCACACCGGCCTCCTCCGTAGGCGGGGGTATCATCGGCAGCGATGCCGTACACGGCACCGGCGCTCACGAGGCGAAAGGCTTGTCTCCGGAGCCGTCGCGTCCTTCGTCAGGGAAGAAGTGACGCGCAACGATCGTTCAGGTGGATGACGGCACGCGCGTCCCGCGTGAGTTGAGCGTACCGATGCTCTCGGCCAGCATGCCAGCCGCCGTCCGGATCTCTTCGGCGGCATCCGGCTCACCCCTGCTCTCCAAGCTTCGCCGGCAACGGGTCAGTTCGTCCTCGAGGTCGCGGGTCAGCACGTGGTCCCCGAGGCTCGACAGGAGCCGCCGCACCGTGTCGGTGAGCGCCGGCAGGCGTTCGTCCGGTACATCATCGATCAACGTCGCCAGGGTCCGCCAGACTTCGGCGGCTAGCGTGTTCTGCATGCTCTCGGACGCGACGACGCCGATTGCGGCAATCGCCAGGATCGCATCGTCCACGCCCCGATCGGCATAGACGATCCGGGACGCGCTGTTCTCCGGGATCGTATCAGCGCTGCTCCAGCGGGCGATGATGTCCCGCAGGCAGTGGCACACCAGGATCGCCGGTTGTGGGTTCTGCTTCGATGTCGAGGCGGTCGTCCAGGCGATTGAGTAGAGCTGCTCGATCCCGAAGCCGGCATCGCTCTCGATCGTTCGGCGTGGTTCGATCTTGATGGACGCGGTGATCGACCGATCGAGCGCCAGCAGCGCCTCGCCCGACAGGGATCGGGCCGCGTGAATGCGGAATAGGGGGTCGCGGAAGGCGAGATTGGTGCCGACGCGGGCCATGATCTCGATATCGGCGTCATGCTTAGCCGCCGACCGCTCGATCGTCGGGAGGTTGATCCCGCACACCACGCCGTAAGCGTCCGTTCGGACGATCCGCGACCACGACAGGCCCGCACGCGGTGTCCGGCGGGTACCCTCGATCACGCCCCGGTCTACTGTGCGGGCCTTGATCGTATGGTCGTGGATCGCGGTGATGACCGAGTGCGGTCGCATCTGATCGATGGTGCTGTAGATCAGGATCACCACCATGCACAGCGCCGCTCCAGTCATCAGGAGCGAGAGCAGAGCCCCGATGATCGGCTTGTGGTCGGGGTTGGCGCTGCCGAGGGTCAACAGCACGAATACGCTGAGCCCGACGAAGAAACCGAAGCTGAGTTTGTTCGAACGTCGCTGGATGAACTGGTCGTAGACGTGCGTCGAGAGCGTCGAGGCGGTCTGCTGCACGGCGATCAGCAGGAGTGAGAAGGTGATTGAGGTCACCGTGATCATGCCGGAGGCAACGGTGCTGAGAAGGCTCGCGATCGCGGTCGTGTCGCCGAGCAGGTGAGCGAGCCATGGGATCGGCGTCGGGCCGCGACGATCCCAGAGCGTGGCATCGAGCAGAAAGCTCAACGCGAACAGGACCAGGAACATCGCGACGACGAGAAGGGGAAGGCCGATGAACTCCCGCAACGACCGCCGGACGAGCGCCAGAACCCGGTCGCGAGCTTGGTTGACGATGTTCATTCGGTGTTGCCGGGCATGCTTTCGATCGAAGGCTTATGCCGGTGTTTCGTCGCTGGCACGAGGCGTGATGTTTACCGCCGCGCCACGGCGATCMGCGCCGCCGACGGGATGAGCAGCGTTGGTCGATCGCCTGCCATGCGTCGCGCCTCTGCGATCACCGCAGCCTTGTTCGCATCGTTCAAGTCGGCCCAGTCCGGCGACAGGCCGAACACCGTGTCGGGGTCGTCTAACATGGCGATGTCGAGCTCGTAGTCGAAGACCACCCGCTTGATCCGGCAATCGCGGTAACCAGCGGCGACCAGCTCGCGAGCGAACCCCTCGGGATCGCCCAGCGCCCTGACGCCTTCCAGCATCGCGCGGGTCTCGCGCTCGGGGAAGAGCGTGCGGCGGATCTGTCCGAGCAAAAGGAAGGTCGCCGCCCCTTGTTCCTGCCACGTCGCGATGACACCGCGGCCGTCGGGCCGGGTCACCCGCGCCATCTCGGCGAGCCCCCGTCGCCACTCGGGGAACATGATCACGCCGAAGATTGAGAACACGGCGTCGAAGCTCCCGTCGGGGAGAGCAAGGGCCTGTCCGTCCATCACTCTCGCGTCGACGTTGGCCAGCCCCGCGGACGCGATCCGAGCGACCATGGCCGGCGAGAAGTCGATGGCGAAGACCTGGGCACCTGTGCGTGCCGCAGCGAGCGTGAGCGCCCCCGTTCCTGCCGCGACGTCGAGGACCCGGCTGCCGGCGTTCAGGGGCACCTGCGCGAGAGCCGCTTCAGCGAAGCGAGCGGTGAATGGGTGGGCGGTCCGCTCATAGTGGAGGGCGACCTTGTCCCACCGGTCGGGGTTCTCAAACTCGCGCATCGGTGTCGCTCCCACGTATTACGTAACTTATGAAGTATCGTGATACGGGGCCGTTGCCAATCCTGATGCGGCGACCGAGGATCGCGCCGTGCGCAACGACAGCCGCCTCTCCCGAACCCTCCACGTGCTCCTCCACATGGCGCGCCACGACGGGCCGATGACGTCCGAAGCCATCGGGCGAATGCTCGGCACGAACCCCGTCGTCGTCCGCCGGACGATGGCCGGGCTGCGTAATGCCGGTTACGTGCGGTCAGAGAAGGGGCACGGCGGTGGATGGAGCATCGCCGCGGATCTGGACGCAGTCACGCTGCTCGACATCCATCGTGCGGTCGGCGGTCCCCGTATCTTCGCGATCGGGAGCGATCGATCGAACCCCGACTGCGCCGTCGAGAAGGCCGTCAACGAGGCGATTGAGGACACATTGCGCGCGGCCGAGGCTCTGCTGGTCGCGCGGCTTAGTTCGATTAGCCTGGCGCAACTGGCGCGCGGCTTCGATGCCCGGTGTCAGGCCGGAGAGCCGATGGCGACTTCAGGAGGCGAGTGATTTTTACCTCCAGCGATGGCGTCGCATTGTTACGGAGATGACCGCTCGGGGTGGATTTCCGCCGTTCCGCTTTCAGGGCGACAATGCACGGATGCGGTCGCTGTCTCCCCCATCGACTCGATCCGGACCTTTCGCACGCGATCTGATCCTAGCCTGAAGGGCTTGCCGCCGATTGATAGGAGGACCTGCTCTGGAACCACGTATCAGCCTCGTCACTCTCGGCGTCACTGACCTCGACCGCGCAACCGCCTTCTACGAAGGGATGGGCTGGCCTCGCCGGGTCATTGCCGCACAGGGTGTCGCCTTCTTTCAGCTAGGCGGTCTGGGCCTCTCGCTCTATCCACGCGCTGAGCTGGCCGCGGATGCTGGCGTCCCTCTGCAGAGCCACTCCTCGCAGGGCTTCACGCTCGCTTACAACACGCGCAGCCGTGACGAAGTGGATGAAGTGCTCTCGCGTGCCGAGGCGCTCGGAGGGACGATTACCCAGTTGGCACAGAACGCAGTCTGGGGTGGATACCACGGCCATTTCTGCGACCCGGATGGGTTTGTGTGGGAGGTGGCCTGGAACCCTGACTTCGCTCTCGCAGACGACGGTTGCCTGATCCTCCCGACGTAGCCGTCATGGCTGATCCATAGAGGCCTGCTCGCGACCCTCCCCAGACCCTTGGAAGGTTCACTTCGCGGCAGGGGGCAGTGGATGGCTTACGTCTGGGTTGGGTGGATTTCCGCCGGTCCGCTTTCGGACGGCAACGTATGTGAGCAGACGTTGCCGCCGCGCCCGTTCACGACCCTTCACAGACCCTCGCAAGGTCCGCTTCGCGGCGGTTTGATGGATGGCGATCTAAGACCCGGTCGGATGGATTTCTGCCCGTCCCGCATCCAGACACCCTTCGACTGGAGCAGACATCGTCGTTCGGCCCGCGTCAGACCAAACGTAACGCTGGTGAAAGCGTTTCGGAGCATTTCGATAGCGCAAAGCCGAGGATGCAGGGCGCCAGCTCCGGCTTCCCAGCGCGGGCCGCAGATAGGTGTTTGCTCCCTGGTGGCTCGGAAGGAAACACCCCAAGCGTCGGGTGTGTTAGAAGGTGGATATGCCCGCCAAGCACTCCCGCCACATAGCCCTCACGGAAACGCTTGCTGCCTGGATCGGCTGCCATGTGGCCAAGGGCAATTACGCCTCCTCCAACGACCTAATCCGCACCGTTATCCGGGCGTTGCGCATCCAGGACGAGGGCAAGGTCGCTGTCCAGGCCGCCTCTGCCATGCCGGTGCCGATCGGCAAAGGGCGGTCCTGAGGCCATGGGTTCGGTGAGTTCGGTCTTCCGCGGCGGCGGCATGAGCGCGCACATGCGCGCCTACGATTGGTCGACGACAACCCTCGGGCCGCAAGAGTGCTGGCCCCAGGCGCTCCTGACGCTCGTGCAGGTCATGCTCAACTCGCGCCAGCCGATGTTCATCGCCTGGGGCGCGGACCGCACCCTCATCTACAACGACACCTACGCGCCCATGCTCGGCGAGCGTCACCACGCCGCCCTCGGACGCCCGTTCTTCGAGACTTGGCCCGAGGTCCGGGACGAGGTGGGCGCGCTCATGGACCGCGTGTTCGCGGGCGAGCCCGTGCACATGGACGACCTGCAACTCACCCTCCACCGCAATGGCTACCCAGAGGAGGCACACTTCGCCTTCTCCTACACCCCCGTGCCGGGAGACGACGGCGCGATTGCCGGCCTGTTCTGCGCCTGCACCGAGACGACCAGCCAGGTGCACGCCGAGCGGCAGGCCGCTTCCGAGCGCCAACGGCAGCAAGCCCTGCTCCAGCAGATGCCCGGCTTCGTCGCCGTGCTGCGCGAGCCGAGCCACGTCTTCGAGTATGTCAACGACGCCTACCTCACGGTGGCGGGCCATCGCGACTACATCGGTCGCAACGTCCGCGAGGTGTTCCCGGAACTGGTAGGCCAGAGGTTCTACGAACTCCTCGACCACGTCTACGCGACGGGCGAGCCGTTCGTGGCCAGCTCCTTGCCGATCCGGCTCGACGGCAAGGACGGCGACCGCTACCTCAACTTCATCTATCAGCCCATTCGCGATCAGGCAGGCGCCGTCACCGGCATCTTCGCCGGCGGCTACGAGGTCACGGACCAGATCCACTCCCAGGTTGCCCTGGCCGAAAGCGAGAGGCGCTACCGCACCCTCTTCGAGAGCATCGACGTCGGGTTCTGCATCATCGAGGTGGCRTTCGACGACGCGGACCGGGCCGTCGACTTCCTCATCGTCGAGGCCAATCCGGCCTACGAGCGGCAGACCGGGGCCAACGTGGTCGGCCGGTGGGTCAGCGAGTTCGCGCCCGACCTCGAACGATACTGGTTCGACACCTACGGGCGCGTTGCGCTGACGGGCGAGCCCGCCCACATCGAGAACAGGGCCGATGTGTTCGGGCGGTGGTTCGACGTGCGTGCCCTGCGCGTCGGAGACCCGGCCGCACGCCGGGTCGCGGTGCTGTTCAGCGACATCTCCGAGCGCAAGCGCATGGAGGAGGAACTCCGGGTCCTGAACACCGCCCTGAAGCAGCAGGTCCACGAGCGCACGGCCGAGCGCGACCAACTCTGGACCTTGTCCGAGGACATGCTGGCCCGGGCCAACTACGAAGGGATGATGACGGCGGTCAGCCCCGCCTGGCAGCGGGTCCTGGGGTGGTCGGATGACGAACTCCTGTCTCGGCCGTACGGGACGTTCATGCACCCCGACGACATGGGGCCGACGCTCGCGGCCCTCGCGCGGATGGGGGAGACGTCGCTGCCGACGCGCTTCGAGAACCGCATCGCCACCAGCGCCGGAGGCTGGAAGCCTATCGAGTGGACGGTCGCGCCCRAGCCCGACGACGCGCACTTCATCGCGGTGGGCCGCGACCTGACCCACGCCAAGGCGCGCGAGGCCGAGCTTGCCTCCGCCCAGGAAGCCTTGCGGCAGGCCCAGAAGATGGAGGCGGTCGGCCAGCTCACCGGCGGCGTGGCCCACGACTTCAACAACCTGCTGACCGTCATCAAGTCATCCACCGACCTCCTGAAGCGACCGAACCTCGCCGACGCGCGGCGCCAACGTTACGTCGAGGCGATTTCCGACACCGTTGACCGTGCCGCCAAGCTCACGGGTCAGTTGCTCGCCTTCGCGCGCCGGCAGGCGCTCAAGCCGGAGGTCTTCGATGCCGGTCGGAGCGTCGCCGCCATCAGCGACATGGTTGGCACCCTGAGCGGCTCGCGCGTCAGGATCGTCACGGACATCCCGGACGAGCCGTGCTTCGTCGACGCGGATCCGAGCCAGTTCGACACCGCCCTGGTGAACATGGCCGTCAACGCCCGGGACGCCATGGACGGCGAGGGCACCCTCACCATCACGGTGCACCCCATCTCAGTCATCCCGCCCATCCGCAGCCATCCCGCGGTAAGCGGCGACTTTGTCGCGGTGTGCATCGAGGATACAGGCGCCGGCATCGCGCCAGAGCGGATCGAGCACATCTTCGAGCCGTTCTTCACGACCAAAGGCGTTGGGCAAGGAACGGGTCTCGGGCTGAGCCAGGTCTTCGGCTTCGCCAAGCAGTCCGGAGGCGAGATCCGGGTGCAGAGCACCGTCGGACAGGGCACAATGTTCGTTCTGTACCTGCCGAGGGTTGAGGCTGTGGCTTACCTGCCCCAAGCGGAGCCCGAGCCGCTCGTCGACGGACACGGCATGTGCATCCTCGTAGTCGAGGACAACGCCGAGGTCGGGACGTTCGCGACCCAGACCCTGGTCGAACTCGGCTACGTCACTGTCTGGGCCAACAACGCCGAGGAAGCGCTCGCCGAGTTGGAGAAGGATGCCGAGCGCTTCGACGTGGTCTTCAGCGACGTGGTGATGCCGGGCATGAACGGGATCGACCTTGCTCATGAGATCCGCCGCCGGCATGACGACCTGCCCGTGCTGCTGGCCTCAGGCTACAGCCACGTTCTGGCGCAGAACGGCACCTACGGCTTCGAGTTGCTGCACAAGCCGTACTCGGTCGAGCAGCTATCGCGTCTCCTCCGGAAGGTGGCCACCTGGCAGAGACGGAAGCGCATCATACGCAACTAGCTTAAACTCAAAGGGGGGCGCGCCAAGTGCGAGACAGGGCAGGTCGTCCAGCCCTTCGAAGCCGCTCAATCAGTGAACGCCTGCTTGAGGACGAAAAGCTAAGGTCCGGTTGCCACCCCAAGCTGAAGTTGCATGACGGCCGACGAACGTCCGCTTCGGAGAAGCGATGACGGCGGTCCAGGCGTCTGGGTTGGGTCGAAAGCGGGATGGCCGCTCGGGGTGGTTTTCGGCCGGTCCGCTTTCGGGCAGTAATCGATGGAAGCGGACATCGCCTCCGTGCCCGCTCACGACCCATAGCGGACCATCAGCTTCGACGTTGAAGCCTCGCCTCCCGCCCCGCCTCGATCATCGAGCGAATGCGCGCCGCCATTGTCTCTATGGCGAAGGGCTTCGTCAGCACCGCCATGCCCGGTGCGAGGTAGCCGTTGCCCAGTACCGCGTTCTCTGCGTAGCCGGTGATGAACAGCACCCTCAGGTCCGGCCTGGATACGCGCGCGGCGTCGGCCATCTGTCGTCCGTTCATCCCGCCCGGTAGGCCCACGTCGGTCACCAGCAGGTCGATGCGCACATCAGATTGCAGCACCTTCAGGCCCGCCGCGCTGTCGCCCGCCTCAATGGCCGTGTAGCCGAGGTCTTCAAGGATGTCGGTGACGAGCATTCGCACGGTCGGCTCGTCGTCCACAACCAGCACCGTCTCCCCGGCCTCCGAGCGTGGTAGGTCGGCGGCCTTCTCCGCCACCCCGTCATCGAGGACGGCGCCGTAGTAGCGCGGTAGGTAGATGCACACGGTCGTGCCCTGGCCGACCTCGGAGTAGATGCGCACCTGCCCGCCGGATTGCTGAGCGAACCCGTAGATCATCGACAACCCGAGCCCCGTGCCCTCGCCAATCGGCTTCGTCGTGAAGAACGGCTCGAACACCCGCGCGATCACCTCGGGCGACATGCCCGTGCCGGTGTCGGTCACGGCAAGGCTGAGGTACTGCCCCTCGGGCATGTCGTGCTGGCGCGCGGCCCGCTCGTCCATCCACTTGTTGGCGGTCTCGATGATGATCGTGCCCCCATCTGGCATCGCGTCGCGGGCGTTGATGCAGAGATTGAGCAGCGCGTTCTCAAGCTGCGACGGGTCCACCAGCACGGGCCAAACGTTGGTTGCCCCGACGACCTCGACAGGGATGCCCGGCCCCACGGTGCGCTGGATCATCTCGTGAATTCCCAAGGCGAGCCGGTTCACGTCGGTTGGCTTGGGGTCGAGCGTCTGACGGCGGGAGAAAGCCAGCAGGCGGTGGGTGAGCGCAGCGGCGCGCTTCGCGGCTCCCTGCGCCGCTGTCATGTAGCGGTCTACGTCTGTCATGCGGCCCTGCTGCATGCGCGTCTGCATCAGCTCCAGGGAGCCGGAGATCCCTGCCAGCAGGTTGTTGAAGTCGTGAGCGAGGCCACCCGTGAGCTGCCCGACCGCCTCCATCTTCTGCGATTGGCGGAGGGCATCCTGTGTCGCGGCCAGCTCAGCCTCGGCGCGCAAGCGAACGGTGATGTCCCTGGCAATGTGGAACGCGCCGATGATCCGCCCGTCTGCATCCCGCAGCGGCGAGTAAGCGACCTCCCAATAGGGTTTGGCAAGATCAGGATCACCAAATTCCTCAGTGACTGTATAGATTTCTCCCGCGAGTGCCCGCGCCATGAAACCGCGAATAATTGGCGCTTGATCGGGCGAAAAAAGATCGGGGAACACGTCACCGACCTGCACACGGTAGGCAAAGATGCGGAAAAATTCGTCGCTATGCGCCCGGTTGAAGGCAGTCAGGCGAAAATCATGGTCGAAAACACAGATTGGCGCTTCGTTCGACTGAGCAATGTTCTCGAACAGATGGAGCGCCTTGGCCTGCTCCTTCTCGGCCGTTATGTGACGTCCACTCGCGTAGATCAATCCATCCTCGGGCGTAGCGACCCAAGACAACCAACGAATACCACCGTCCTTGTGATGGTAACGGTTCTCGAAAACAGGCAGCTTTTGTCCGCGCACGTGCTCAAGCGCCCCTCGGCTGGCGTTATCATCCGCAACAATAAACTCGAAGATGTTCTTCCCAAGCGTATCATCGGTCGTCCAGCCGAGCGTTTCAGTGAACGCTGGATTGATCGCCTTGATGACCCCTTCCAAGTCGATGACTAACTGCAAATCTTGCGTATTTCGCCAGAGACGGTCGCGTTCTTGTGTTCTTTGGGTAACCTGTTCCTCAAGGGTCGCGTTGATGTCCCGGAGGCGTCGCTCGCTAACGCGAAGTGCACTCTCCGCGCGCCGCCGTTCGGTGATCTCGACGCCTTGGTTGAGCAACCCTGCGATCCGGCCCTCTTCATCTCGAAATGGAGATGCAGTGAAGTCCCAATGGGTGACTTCCTCGACGCCG
The DNA here is from genome assembly GCF_056403155.1 of Methylobacterium sp. P3_A11. NCBI lineage: Bacteria > Pseudomonadati > Pseudomonadota > Alphaproteobacteria > Hyphomicrobiales > Methylobacteriaceae > Methylobacterium > Methylobacterium sp. P3_A11. The sequence continues at coordinate 16,034 of NZ_JBFUGA010000018.1, read as the reverse complement.
TTACGGGTCATCGTGATCGGCACCGTGGTGCTCGCGAAGCCTTCTCCGGTCTGCATCGCTTGGTAAAATGGCGGCGCCACTTGCTCCCAGGCGTCACCCCACACATCCCGCACAGGCCGACCAAGGGCGTTCGGATGACGGTCTGCAAGCGAGGGTATGTACGCGTCGTTGTAGAGGAACAGTAGGTCTGGCCCCCACAACACGGCTCCCAACATGGGTGAATTGAGACAGGCCGACAGCACGGATTTCAGTGATCGCGGCCACCCTGCGGGCGGCCCAAGTGGCGTAGTTACCCAATCATGTGCACGTATCAGCGCACCCATTTCCCCGCCGCCAGTTAGGAACGCGGCTTCATGACCGATCACGTCAACCACGGCTCACCTCGTCGCGCGGAGCCGAGCCCCTGATCGCCGCAAGGGTTGATGCTTCGTCACGCTCCAGGAGGCGAAGTGCGGAACGCATGACCTCGCTGATGCTGCGGTAGCGGCCCGAGGCAAGGAATGCGCACAGGAGCGCGTCCTGCTCTGGGGTGATCGAGACGGTGACGGTTCGGCGCACGGACATGGCGAAGCGATGCCTACTGAGGCTTGTTCTTACAAGCGTGTCACGGCCACACAGGCGCGATCCTGAGTGCTCCTGGTCCCTCGTCAAAGCGCGATGTTGGAACGTCCGCTTCCCATCCCGAGCTGACGTTGCCGGACGGGCGACGAGCGTCCGCTTCGGGGGAACGCCGACAGCGCGTCTGGCGGCTGAGTTGGGTCGTGAGCGGTCGCTCTGAAAACCGAACTGATCGACCTTCAATCCTAATGCGCCTTCACCTGCCCGTCCGGGAAGCGGAGGATCATCGCGCCGATGCCGCTCGGGTCGTCGGCCGCGGCTCCGGCCGCTTCGGCAAGCGGTGGCGGATCGGCTTGCGCCTTCACGCCCATGTACGCTGCGACCAGTTCGTGCACCGGCGGATGGGCCGACCAGTAGCGATAGAGCCGCCGCACGTCCCAGAGCGTCAGTTCGCCGACTGCGTCGAGAGACCATCCGGTGACGGTGCAGATTCGGCCGTAGACAGCGTCGAGATCGAGGCGGCGCCCTGCGCCGCCCGCGCTTCCCCCGGGTGGGCACCCGGGTCGGCACCCGGCAGGTAGCCCGCGAGGATCAGCACGGCGCGCGTCGCCTCGGCGAGATCGGCGCTGGTGGCCTTGAGGTCGCGCAAGGTGGCGATGTCCGGCGCGTTGTCGCGGGCGAGCGCCGCGCTCACCACCGCTAGCCCGTAGGCGAACGGGCTCTCGCCCGAACCGCCCGCCACGAGTGGCTCCAGGGCCTCGACCTGGCGCAGGGTGAGCGGGCGGACAGTCCAGGTCTTCGACCCGAGCATGATGGTGGCCGGAAGCGGCCGCKGATCGGCGCTCATCCGGCATCCCCGAACGACCACGTCGCGACGTTACCGGCCGCGTCCGCGAACACGCTGAAGTCGAACTCCGGCATGACGAAGTCCTCGAGCTTGGTGCCGAACCCGAGCTTCGAGGACGTGCAGTTGTTGAACCGCACGTTGACCGCGTTGCCCTGGAACGTCGTGTAGAACTGCGCCTGGAAGGTTGGCGTCGTGCCGAGCAGCTGGTTGGTCACGGTGAAGTGCTGGCCGGCGCCGGCGAGCCCGTAGGTGTAGTTGATCAAGAGCATCTTGCCCTTGTCGTCGGCCGCGAAGCTGTAGACCCCATTGGCCACGCTGTACTGGCCGGCGGCCGGCGCGGAGGCGACCTTGGTGAAGGGCAGGCCGGTGAGGGCGTTCAGCACGCCGAGATCGTCGGCCGCGGTCGCGGCGTTGGCGACCGTCATCGTGTAGGGCGCGCCGGCCGGGATCGTCCCGGCCTCGCCGAAGGCGGTCATCATCTGCCCGGGCACGGGCGCGACCCCGTAGAACAGCGAGGCCATGGCCAGCCCGGAGATCCGGGCAACCTTGGCCTTGCCGGTGGTCTTGATCGTGCCGCGGGCGATGGCCAGCGGGTGCTGCTGCTGGCCGTAGAGTTCCTTGATCGTGGCGGTCTCGTCCATGGTGACCTCCTGGACGAGGCCGAAGTTCACCGGGGTCGCGTTGGCGATGTCGGTGCGGGTCTCGATCAGGACCCCGGAGCCGAAGGAATACATGCGGGTCTCCTCTCAGGAGGGGCGGGGCGGTCAGGGCGCGGCGCGCTCGAACTCGGCGACCAGCGCCTTCACGCGCTCCTTGAAGGCGTGGACGAGGTTCCACAGCGCGGTGTGGTGGCCGAGCGCGGTGCCGCCGAGCATGTCGGCGTGCAGGTTGTCGATGCGCTCGGCCAGCGTGTCGCCGCGGGTTGGCGGTTCGTCCGCGCATACGGGCGCAGGCTGGGGCGCCACGGTGGCGCCCGCATCGTCCTCGGATTCCATAGGGATCTCCTGGGTCAGGGAAGCTCGATCGCGACGGGCACGACGAGGAGGCCGTCGCCGTCGAGGTCGCCCGGCACCTTCACCGGTCGGCCGGCGATGCGGGCCATGTACGGGGTGCCGGCGAGCGTGGTGCGGCCCAGCGCCAGGTCGGCGCCGGCGGGCGCCAGGGCTGCGTCGAGGGCGTCCATGATGTCGTTGAGCTGCGCCGCCCCGATCACGCGCGGGTCGCGGGCATCGATGTAGACGAAGATCTTCACCTCGATCGTCCGCCGCGGCACCGCGCCCGACGACCACGCGTAGCTCTCGTCGCCGCCCTCATGGAGGAACACGGCCGGGCGCTGTGCGGCCGGCACGTCGGCGAACAGCTTCAGGCGCCGGGTCGGACCCGACTTCCAGGGGTAGGCGCCAGCCACCACTTTCTGGAGCGCCACCACCGCCGCGTTGCGCGGGCCGAGTGGGGCGCTCACCCCGCGATCCCCCTGGCCACGGCACCCTTCAGTGCCGCGACGATCGCCTCGGCCCGATCCGCCAGCGAGGAGCGCATGAATGACCGCTCCGGCGTGTTGGCGGTGCGGGTGAAGCTGCGCACGTCGACCGCGCGCGGCGCAATCGCGTGCCCGAAGGCCTGCGCGATCGTGCGTACGTGCGCCGCGACCGTCTCTTCACCGGTGAAGCCGAACTCATGGCGGGCGCCGTACGTCACGTCGCCGGACTGGCTCACCGTGCCGGCCACCGCATCGTCGCGGGTCTCGACATCCGAGAATATTGAGCGGCGCAGGCGGCCGGTGACCACGTTGAGCACCTCGCCGGAGAGCTTGCGCTTGATCAGCGCCTCCAGCACCAGCCGCTCGACCTGGACCGCCTTCACCAGCTCGGCGCGCACGGCGTCGGGCATCCGGTCGAACCGGGCGACGACCCGGGTCTCCGCGACCTGGATGTCGGTCAGCACGGCGGCACCACCGCGCGGTAGGGCTGCAGCGCGGCCGACACGAAGTCGGGCAGGGCCGCGATCCGGTAGGAGACGGTCTCCTGGCCGCCGAGCGACTTGGACTGCAGCCCGATCCGCTCGCCGTAGGCCATCCGATCGCGGATCCAGTCCAGCGCGGCGTTGGCGAGGTCGGCCGGGACGTAGCCGTAGGTGATCGCTACCGCTTCGCCCACGTCCTCGGGCGCGAACAGGTAGCCACCCGTGTCATTGACGGCGTACTGGCCCTGCGCGGGATCCCGATCGACCTGGGTGAGCGCCGCGCCGGTGCCGAAGGCCACGCCGAGATCGCACGCCCAGGCGCCGTAGGGCTGGTCCGGATACACCGTGCACGGCGCGCTGCCCGGGAGCGGCACGGGCTCCTCGGCGATCTGGTAACCGGCCGTGTACGTCACCGTGACCGCCGCGGAGCCCGGCGGGGCTGGCAGCGTCAGAACTTGGGGACGGCCGGGCGGGGCCTCGTCGGCGCGCTGGAGCGTGTAACCCGCGCGCGATCCGGCGTCCTCGGCCGCCGCGATCGCGGTCGAGCCGACGGTGACCGTCTCGATCCCCGTGACCGGCCAGTTGGCGAGGAGGATGCGACCCGCACCCCCGGTCCGGACCTCGGTGTAGCTTCGCGGCAGGATCGCGGGGCGGTTCAGGGCGGCCAGGATCGTGCGGCTCACCGCCGTGATCAGGCGCTGCACCGAGCCGTCGGCATCCTCCTGCACGCCGAGATCGGCGAGCCGCACGAGGTCGTGGGAACTCGGCCAGATCATGGTTCAAGCGGCGGGCGCCAGGGCATCGCGCGCTTTGGCTCGCAGCGTGTCGTTGTCGATTGGCGGAACGACCCGGATGCCGCGCTTCCTCAGGAAGGCGAACAGCTCATGCCGCTTCATKCCGTCGATGTCCGCGGCGGTGACCTTCGCTGGGTCGATCCGCTCGGCGTCCTCCTGCTCCAGGCGCCGGCGCTGATCCGCCTCGGCGATCATGCGCGCCACGTCCTCGTCGGGCATCGCCGCAACCGTCTCGGTGAACAGCGCCACCAGCCGGGCGCGGTCCGCGTCGAGGGGCCCGAGGGCCACCGCCACCGAGGCCGCCGCCGCAGGGGCGTCCCAGGGCGTGAACCCGTGCGCCTCCAGGTCGAGGCGATGGCGCGGGTCGACGTGCACCGCGCCGTCGGCGTCCACCGCGATCGCGTGGCCATGGTGCGAGAAGCCGGTCAGCCCCTCGGGCGCGCGCATCTTGATCATGTCGGGATTCCTGCTGCGAGGGGCGAGCGTCAGGCCGGGGCGCCGGTCCAGACGCTGCGCCAGACCTTGGCCAGCCCATCCCAGACGACGGGCAGCGACAGGGTGGTGTCGAAGTAGAGCTGGTCGGCCGGGGGGGCGCTCGGCCGGGCCGCGGTCGGGCCGGCGAGCGCGTGGGCGCCGGCGCGGATCCAGCCGTTGGCCTCCAGCACCTGCGCGTCGAAGACCGGCACGTCGAGGACGCTGCCGGCCGTGCCCCGGTAGGGCCGGCCATTGGCGATCGTGACGTGCGGGCGCCCGTCTCCGGGCGGCAACATGCGGGCGAGCGGTCCGGCCATCTGCGCTCAGCCGTTGGCGATGTTGGTGATCACCGCCAGGGACGGCGGGAAGTAGTGCTGCAGGACCTCGTCGGCGTAGACGCCGTACTCGTACTTCCGCGACCGCAGCGGCCACTCGATCTGGTAGTAGTCCTGCCGCGTCCGGACCTGCATGACGTTGCCGACGTTGTTGATCGGGTAGGGCAGGGTGCCGGTGGTGAACAGGATCGTCCCGGCCGGCAGGTTCGGGTGGACCTTGATGTCGAGGGTCGCGCCGCCGGCCATGGAGAAGCGGTTCAGGTAGGTGCGAGCCATGAAGCCGCCGCCGAGCTGGTCCCGGGTCACCGCGATCTCGTACCGGTAGGCCGAGGCGGCATTGCCGGTGAGGATCTTCTTCGAGATGTTGAGCGCCTCCTGGCTGTTCACCCACATCGTGTCGGGCGAGAGCCGGTAGAGGTCCCACATGGACTTGAGCACCGCGTCGATCTCGACGATGCCGCCCGCGCCGTCGGCGGTGAGCGGCGTTCCGATGCCGACGGTGCCGGGCGCCAGGGTGTAGACGGTGGCGCCGGATCCGGGCCTGAACGCCTGGGTCAGGAGCCCGTCGAAGGACAGCGCCGAGGTCGAGCGATCGACGGTCCCGAGCGAGGCGGCGGTCTGCGTGCCCGCGGCCGCGGCGGTGATCAGCACCGAGGCGATCGTGGTGATCGCGCCCAGCACCTCGGCGCCGGCCGCGCCCCAGAACCACGCGTAGCCGAGCGCCCCCGGCACGGTGGCCACAGAAGCCGCGATCGACCCGGCGGCGCCAGTGGTCGCGACCGTAGCCGCCGCAGAGCGCCCCGCCGCACCGCCGCCGAACACGTCGGTCGAGCCGTCGGCGTTGGTGCGGGTGATGGTCGCCTGGATCCCGCCCGCGACGGTGCCGTTGATCACGCCGTCGAGCGCCAGCGCCACGGCGATCACCGACCACGTCTGGGCGGCGAGCGTTCCGCTGGTCGCCGAGCCCGAGAGGGTCGGGGTCGGCGTCGTCCCGAGCGCCAGGGAGGTATTGCCGCCGAGCAGCATCGCCTCTTCGCCGAGCATCAGGCTCTGGAGGCCGGTGCGCGCCGCGATGGCGCGCACGTCGTCGAACCCTTTCGCGGCATACCGGGCGTCGAACTCGACGTTCGACTCGATGCCGATGCCCTTGTAGCTGGCGGTGTAGTCGGCGGTGGCGACGACCTGCACGCCGCGGTTGCCGCCGGAGACGCCGATGCGCATCCCGGAGACGTTGATGCCGGTGATCGCTCGCCACGCGGCCTGGATGCCGCCCCTGCCAGAGACGCGCGGGATCGCGTTCCGCAGGGGCGTGAGCACCGGGTAGAGCGACTTCGCCCCGAGTTCGAGGTCGTAGAAGGTCAGGCCGGAGGTGGGCGAGCTGCCCTGCGCGAAGGTCGATTTCTGCAGGTCGATCCCGAGTTGGGCCAGGATCGGATCGGTGAGCGGCTTGGACTGCGCCTCCCTGAGGAGGGCGAGGACGTCGACGTGCTGGGTCATGGGGCGTGATCCTGTGCGGATGCACGGCCGCGCCGGCGCCGGCCCGTCCCCGGGGCGCGCGGCATCGGACGTTGAGGGGAGGCGGGCGATGAGGGCCAGGAAATGTGACGCGCGATCCGTCCCCGGATCGGCGGCGCCTCAAGAGCGGCAGGTTTACGAAGTGACTGATAAGTCGAGCCAGGTCGCGGGAAACAGTCTCAGCAGTCCGCTAAGGGTGGCTTTCTGCCCGACTGCTTCTGAGAGGTGAGATCAAGAAAAAAGACTTGAGGGAATCCCGGCCGCAGGGATCGTTCCGGCCCCGTCCCCACACAGGCCGGACGCGGCCCGACCAGGCCTGTCACTTTTTGTCGTCGAGCCGGAATAAACCGGGCGGTGCCGCGATCCGGATGTGCAGGGACGCCAACGTCCCGGCTCTTTCCGGAAGCAGATCATGCAGGATCTCCAGCAGCCCGAGGAAGGATCGCCCGGCCCGACTCGCCGGGGCACGCTCGAATGCATGGTGTGGGCCGGCACCGGCCTCCTCTGGTCTCTCGGCGGCGGCCTGCCCCGGGCGATCGGGCTGGAGAGGGCCGTGGCGGGTGAGACAGCGCCAGCGCCCTTCACCTTCCTCCAGATCAGCGACAGCCATGTCGGCTTCAGCAAGCCGGCCAATCCCGATGCCCTCGGCACGCTACGCGAGGCGGTCGGCAAGATCGCAAAGCTCCGCGAGAAGCCGGCCTTCATCCTCCATACCGGCGACATCAGCCACTTGTCGAAGGAGCAGGAGTTCGACGATGCCGATCAGATCCTGCGCGAGATCGGGGTGCCGATCGTCTTCGTGCCGGGCGAGCACGATCTTCTCGATGAGGGGCAGGGTCGCGCCTATCTCCGCCGCTACGGCAAGGGATCGCGCGGGGCCGGCTGGACCAGCTTTGACCGGAATGGTGTCCACTTCATCGGACTCGTCAATGTCGTCGACTTGAAGGCCGGCGGCCTCGGCAACCTCGGCACCGAGCAGCTCGGCTGGCTGGAGCGCGACGTGGCGGGGCTCTCCTCCAGCACGCCCATCGTCGTGTTCGCGCATATACCGCTCTGGACGGTCTACCCCGAATGGGGGTGGGGCACGCAGGATGGCGGGCGGGCTCTTGCGCTCCTCGGCCGCTTCGGCTCGGTGACGGTGCTTAACGGGCATATCCACCAGATCATCCAGAAGGTCGAGGGCAATGTCGCCTTCCATACCGCCCGCTCGACGGCCTTCCCGCAGCCGGCGCCGGGCTCGGCTCCCTCGCCGGGGCCGATGAAGGTGCCGGCCGGAGAGTTGCGCGGTCTCCTCGGCGTCACGAGCGTAAGCCTGGTGCGCGGCACCGGCCCGCTGGCGATCGTCGATATCCCGCTTGGTGGGTGAGGCCGCCATGACCGCGCCCCTCCGTCGCCGGCTTCGCCCGGGTTCCGGCGCCGCCGTGCTCGCCGCGATCCTGGCCTTTGGCGCCAATCCCGCCATGGCAGGACCGGCCCAGGATCTCGTCGTCCGGATCGACAACTTCACCTTCAGTCCGGAGACGATCACCGTGGCGCCGGGCGCCAAGGTCACCTGGATCAACGGCGACGACATCCCGCACACCGTCGTGTCGCCGTCAGGCCAGTTCCGCTCGAAAACCCTCGACACCGAAGACCGTTTCTCCTTCGCCTTCGCGGCGAAGGGGGAGTATCCCTATTTCTGCTCRCTCCACCCACACATGACCGGAAAGGTCGTCGTGCGGGACACGCCGGAATGACCCGGCTCGGGGGCGGGGGATGGGACGGGAGCGGCCTCGTGGGAGCAGGTGCGCTGGCGACCTTCGACCCGGCCCGGCGGCTTTCCCCGCCCACCACACTGCTGGGCACTCTCGCCGACGCAGCCCTGGCGCTTCACGCAGCCGTCGCGTCCTCGTGGCCCGGCTCCGGCGCAGACCGCCTCGGCTGCCGGACGTCTTCTGCCGCTGCGGAAGGGGGCCAGGCGGTGGGCCGGTCCACTACCTCGTTTCGCGACCTCGTGCTGCCGCATCTCGATGCCGCCTACAACCTCGCCCGCTTCCTGACCCGGGACGCCGACGCCGCCGACGACATCGTGCAGGACGCCTTCTTGCGCGCCTTCAAGGCTTTCGAGGGTTTTCAAGGCGGCGATGCCCGGGCGTGGCTTCTGGCGATCGTACGCAACTGCGCTCGGACCTGGGCGAACGCTCGCGCCCGCGAGCGGGCGCGTTGCGAGCCGCTCAGCGGCGTTGCACAGGCCGACGAGCAAGGGGAGGGCGAACCGGAAGACAGGGAGTTCTGGGACCCTGAAGAGGCCACGCCCGAGGCCGCCCTCCTGCGCGAGGGCGAGGCGGCCTCCCTCCGCCGGCTGATCGAGACCCTGCCCGCGGATTTTCGCGAGGTGCTAGTGCTGCGCGAATTCGACGACCTCTCCTACCGGGAAATCGCCGAGATCACCGCGGCACCGATCGGGACCGTGATGTCTCGCCTCGCCCGGGCCAGGACCAAGCTCGGAGCCGCATGGCGGCGCCTGAACGGCGAGGACCGCACATGACGGAGCGGTCCGATGTGCCCTGCGGCGAGGCGATCCTGCTCCACGCCCTTCTCGACCGCGAACTCGATGCGGCCAACATCCTGCGGTGCGAGGCGCATGTCGCCTCATGCCCAACTTGCGCCGCCCAACTCGACCGGCTGCGCGCCATGCGGGAGCGCCTGGCGGGCGGAGATGTCGCGTGGCGGGCGCCGGAGGCGCTGCGCATCCGCATCCTCGACGCCCTGGCGCAGGAGGGACGGCACGACGCGCCGTCCCCGAAGGAGACGCGTCCCGGCGCGATGGCGTGGCTGCGCACTCTGGCGGCGAGCCGGACGGTCCTGCCGGCGGGCCTCGCCCTGGCGGCGAGCCTGGCCTTCGCCGTCGTCCTAACGCGCCCCGAACCCGCCGCCGACCTCACGGGACAGCTCGTCGCCGGCCATGTCCGCTCTCTCCTGGCGAACCACCTTATGGACATCGAGACATCCGACCAGCATACGGTGAAGCCGTGGTTTTCCGGCAAGATCGACTTCTCGCCACCGGTCATCGACCTCTCGGACCGCGGCTTTCCTCTCATAGGCGGGCGGCTCGACTATCTCGACGGGAAGGTCGTGGCCGCGCTGATCTACAGGCGGAACAAGCACGTCATCAATCTGTTCGTCTGGCCTTCCAATGCATATTCCCCGCGCAGCCTCGCCCAGGACGGCTACAACATATTTGGTTGGCGGCAGGCTGGCTTGACCTACTGGGCCGTGTCGGATCTCAACGCCGTCGAGCTGAAGGAATTCAAGGACGACTTCACCGAACGCGCACCGGGATGATCGGAGCGCGACCGAAGTGCCAAGTCTATGCCGAGTGACTTGCGACGCGTGCAAGGACGGTCAGGGCGAAAAATAAGCTGTGGCAGCGCGAAACGAATGACCGCTTTCGAGCGATCCCTGGAGCTTCGACTTTGACTGGGCTGGATCGATAACCGTCAAGTAGCGCCCCGGGCCACCTCAGCGCGTGAGAGCAAGCGGTTGCGGGTTCTGGTGAGAGACCTTGATCAGCAGATCCGCGCGCGCCTCGGGGCTCATCTTCGCGAGGTGATGCGGATCGCGTCGGCCGATGGAGCGTCTGACGCGCCAGAGATACCCTCCGTACCCTTCGTGACGGCGCGGCCCACGAGGTGGCGCGGCACAGGCTGGTCGCCCACCATCTTCGCCAGGGCGGCGATCTGCGGCAGCACCTCGTCGGTCAGCGTCTGCTGCAGCGCGTCGCGCTGACCGGTCATCTTGGTGAGTTCGGCGCGTACGGCCTCGATTGCGTCGCCCCCCTTTGCGAGATCGCCGCCGGCCACCTTCTCGGCCTGTCCGCAGGTCGCCCTCAGGCTGCAGGCATCGTCATGCATGCGCTGGATCCGCTCCCGGTCCGCTCGGCTGTTGCGTGCTCCGACCTTGGCCAGCGCCTGCCCGGCCGGGCTGTCGGCGGCGACCGCCTTCACCAGCGCGTCATAGGCGACATCCGACAGCGGCCCGGCGGCGAGCGCCATCGCCGCGTCGCTCGGCGCGTCGCCCATCAGGTCGGCCATCTCGGTCGCCACCATCGCCTGCAGGAGCGACACCCCCTGGGTCGCCCAGGCCTGCATCTGCCGGGGCAACGCCGCGTCGCCATCGGCGTAGACCGCGTCGAACACCGCCGAGCCGACCATGCTCCTGATCTCGCTCAGCAGCACCGCCAGCCGCGACACGCCGTAGAGATCCTTGGCGAGGTCCGCCTTGGCGGGATCGGTGCGCCGCCGCTTATGGGATTGCCCGGCGCTAGCGGAGCCGACCGCCTCTCCGTCCGTAGCCCCGAGTTGCTTCCCGAGATCGGACAGCGCGTCGAGCACCGGACCGGCCGAAGCCCGGGCCGAGGCGTCTGCATCCGTGCGCGCGTTGTGGGCCAGTGCGTCCGCCTTCTTGGCGAAGGTGCTGCCGTCCTTGGCTTTCCATACCTGCTCGACCGCGCCCTCGCTCGCGGGCGCGGACCCGGTGGGCTCGGAAGCTAGCCGCGCCTTGGCCAGCGCCTCGACCTCCGCAGCCTTCACGAGGGCCTCGCGCGCCGGCGCCACGAGGTCGCCGACCTCGCCCGGCCGACCGGCCGCCGCGGCGAGATTCTCGGCCTTGGCGAAGAGGGCCGCATTGGTCGGCTCGGGCGGCGGGGCGATCCGCACGGACACGGCGAAGGCCCGCGTCTCGGCCGCGCCGTCGCTCTTCAAGACCTGGAACGTCGCCGAGGGCAGGCAGGGCAGATCGACGAGGCTGACCTCGCTCGGGTCGGCCGTGTAGCGCATCAGGCCGTCCTCGCCCCGCCAGCGCTTGGCGTAGGCGCCGCCCTGCGAGAAGCCCGTGTAGACCCCCTCCTCGACCTTCTTCCATTCCGCGTCGTCGACCACCTTCGCGCAGATCTCGATCTGCCTGGCGTCGTCGTTGAAGGCGATCTGCGTGACCTTGCCGGCCGCGATCTTGCCGTGCATCGCCCGCAGGTTGCCGAGCGAGCGGCCGTCGGTCGCCTTAGCGATGCCGCCCGACCACTTCTCGTAGAACGGCTTCGTCGAGGTGTAGTCGCAGATCTCGCCGGCGCGATCCGGGGCCTCGGCGGTGGCGAGGCCGTAGACGAGCCGGTTGGCCGCATCGACCTTCGTCAGCGGCAGGAACAGGGACAGCTCGGGCATGTGAGGCTCCGACGGGATAGACCATTGTTGATCAGCCACCAATCGGTCCAGCCGTGGGCTCGAGTGATTTCGCGTCAGTACGGCAGCGCAGCAGATCTACATCTTCACGTTGCTTGAGTTCGCAACCCGACCGGCGTAGCTTTTACTCAGGCGCGGACCCGTCGACCGTTTCGGACGTCAAGCCCAAGGGCGATCGCGAGATCGGGCACGCGGCGTCAGCGGGCCGCGCCACCTCTAAACCCCGACCTTGTAGAACGTGTGCAGCGTGAGCGATCCCGTCCGCTTGCGCACGGCCAGAACGGCCTCGTACGTCTGCCCGCGGATCGTGTGCCGGACGACGACGCCCTGCAGGCCCTGTCCGCGCGTCTTGCCGCCTCGCGCCACCGAACCGTGCCGGAGCAGCCGCGGAAGGTTGCTGTAATCGGCCGGAACGATCGGGTTGGGGGCTCCACTGCCGGGGCCGTGCCGACGGTCGATGTGCCGGACGAACTCGGCGGTGACGCCGTGTCGCCATCCATCCACATTCCGCCCGGCGTGAGTCGAGAAGCGATCGCCGTGAACGCGTCCGAGATCCAGCACGTCTTGGTGCGACCGGTCGGCCAGGGCCCGCGTCGCGAGCCGCTTGGCCGCCCGTCCCGATCCACCCGCGCCTGAGAATTCGCCCGTGTCCGGATCCCGCGGATGCTTCGACGGGTCGAACGCTTTGTCGATCGACGCGTCGTCCTCGACGACAGGCACCACCACACAGCGACATGACGGATGCGCGGGCGTTGTGTCGTCCCCGCTCGGGAATGCGTCGTTGAGCTCGACCGCGCCGGCATCCGCGTTGGCCTGGCAGACCGCGCAGCAGCCCTCCTCGGCCCACCACGCCTTGCGGACCGCGATGCCGTCCTCGACCGCCCCCGGTAGCTCTCCAGCGACGCCGCACCGTTGGCGCTGGCCACCTCGTACTCGGCGATGCGTGCTGCCCGCTCTGCCGAGAAGGCGTAGTCCGCCTCGATCGCCTCCGCGATGGCGTCGAGACCGACGTTGTGCTCCAGGCCCGACGCGATGGTCTCGCGCAGCCGCGTGCGGGTCGCCTCGGTGATCACCATCCGCGCGTCGGCCGACGGCACGAGCCGCCCGTCGGCGTCGAAGCGCATCCCGACCATCTCGGCCGCGCGGGTCCGCGCCGCGGCGACCGCTCGGGTGTTCACGCGCTCGACCAGTTGGGCGCGGCTGGCTGCGCCAATCTGCGCCAGCGCGCGGCGACCCGCATCAGCCGCGACGGCCTCAAGTTCGTCGGCCACCTCCGGCGCGACCGCGCGTAGATCCGTGAAGTCGAACTCGTCGAGAAAGGCGTCCAGCGCGCGGCGCAATGCGTCGACGTCGTCGGGCTCCGGTCCGACCTTGGCGAGCTTGAAGAGCCCGCGGAGCCCGGCGACCACGTCAGAGCTGGTAGCAGCCAGGGCTCTCTCCAGCCGCTCCGCAATCGCATGCATCGCCCGGCGCGTGGCCGGCCGGTCGAAAGGGACGGGATCGGCCGGCCTCCACACCCGGCGCTTCGTGAGTTCCGCACCGACGGCCTTGTGGGCCGGCGCTGGCAAATGGGCGATCCGCGCCGTGAGGCGGCCGCGCAGATCCTCCAGGGCAGCCACGATGGCGCTGCGGCGGTCGGCGTCGAGGCCGGCTTCGCGGATGGAAGCGATCATCGCGTCGAGCGCGGCGCCCACCACCTCGCTGAGCCGGTCTCGGATCCGTTCGCCCGCGGCGGCGTTCCCGGACGCTTTGCCGAACCCGACCGCGCCGGCGAGGTGGTCGAGCATGTGCGCGACCTCCTCGTCGTCGTAGCCGAGATGCGCGCCGATATGGCGGCCAGCCGTGACCAGCGCGTCGCCGAGCAGGTAGTTCTCGGCGATCCAGACCGCCGCTTCGACCGCGGCCGGCACGGTGCCGCCGGACGCGGCCGTGACGATCGCGCCCCCGGCGATCACCGCCCCGCCGATCGCGGTGCGCAGGACGGTGCGCTTGAACGCGGCGCGCTCGGCGGCCTCATCCGCTTCGCCGCCTACGCTCCCATCGGTCCAGCGGCCGTGTGCGTCCCGCGGCTGGGCGTCGTCGAACTTGGTGAGCAGCTTGGCGACCGCAGCCGCGGGGCCGTCGTCGCGATCATCCGGCTCTTCCGGCGCCGCGCCGAACGTGCCCGACGCGGGCGGCGGCCCGAACGCGTCGAGCGCCGCCTTCTTGCCCGCCAGCGTGTTCGCGTCGATCGGCACGAGGCCCGTGCCGGTCATCACCATCAGGACGTCGGCAGCCGGGCTCGGATCGGGATCGAGGCCCAGGATCTTGCGGCCCTCGTTGAGCCGCATCAGCCCGCCTGCAGTCAGCCCGCGCAGGCGCTCGGCCTGCGCGGCCTCGTCGATCTGCTCGTCCTCCTGCCACGCGAACTCCAGCTCGGGCGCGGCGAGGTCGTCGGCGATCACGTCGTCGAGGACGCCCTTGATCCAGTCGAGCAGCGGCGCGAGGCCCTCCTCCTCGGCGAGTTCCTTCTGCGTGTCGGCCGAGGCCCGGTTCATCTGCTTGATCAGCGCCTGGGGCGAGACCGAGAAAGCGAAGCACACCACTCGGGACAGCCACTCGTCGAACTCGCCCTTGAGCTGCGGCTCGCTCGTCTGGTGGAGCGCGACCTTGCCGGGCACGAACCGGGCGCGCCGCCGGGCAGCCAGGTTGTCGGTGAACAGCGAGTCCCAGTAGGTCTGGTAGGTCGCGATCTGGTCCGGCCCCCAGGTCTCGGGGACGCCGATCAGCGCGTCCGGCACGGTGCCGCTGGTGAAGTACTCCAGGGTCATGACCTGCCGGCGCAGGGCGATGTTGACGGTGGTCATCACCTGCTCGACCGGCGAGAAGCCGTAGACGCGGTCGGTGCGCAGGTTGCGCGGGCGGTAGAGCAGCTCGTGGGCGGTGTAGTTCACCGCCGGAAGGCCCTTGAGGATCTGCTGGTAGGCCTCGGGCCAGACGGTCTCGCCGCTCTGCACCCACGGCGTCGGCACGCGACCGTCTTCGCCGAGGATCGGCTTGATGGTGGCACCGTCGATCGGCTCAAGGGCGAGGAGGTCGCCTGCGCGAGAGCGCTGCTTGAAGGTCGTCCAGGCGTCGAGGACGAGCACGTCCTCCAGGCCCATGCGCAGCCAGTCGGTCCAGGGATGCACGCCGTCGGGCTTGGCGAGGAACGCGGTGATCGCCGCGGCCTTCGCACTGGACGACCGTCCCGCGTCGCGCGCCTTGATCGTCCACTTCATGCGGGCCGCTTGGTCCTTGCGCGTCTCGATCACCAGCCGCAGCAGGTCATAGCCGTCGGCGAGGCGGCGCAGCTGCGCGAACGAGACCGGCTCGTAGGCCCGCGCCGTGGTGTTGAGGTTGTAACCAGTCGGGTAGTCGAAGCGGCGGCCTGCGATCTCTGCGGGAGCCGAGGGGCGCATCGGCGCGGACGGGCCGAACCAGCCAAGCTCGTGGGCCGCCATTGAGCCAGAGCCGGCGCTACCGTAGGTCAGGGTGTATGCCATTGGGGCCAGCAACACGCCCGCCGCGCCGCCGCGTGTCGATGAGGCCAAATGAGGGTGCCCTTCGGCGAAGCGCCAGAATGTTACTAGACGGCACGAGACCGCAAATGATCACAGTTTCAGGATTGGTGGGCGACTTCCGATATCATCATTCGGCAACTTGTGACGGCATCCCGTGAGCAAACGCCATGGGCTACGGCCGACCGTGAGTCCGGCGGCAAGCTGCAGATATGGTGTGTTCGGCTCCGCCCGCTCGGCTGGCCGAGACGGAAAGTCCGAAGCAGTGCGCGGACAGATGATTTATACTTTCGCATCAACATGTAAGATAAAAAAATACTTTAATACAATCAATCTGACACGGTTGAAGATTTCCATTGGCCAGATTTTTTGATTTCACGCTGGATTGTCAGAGTATAACGACAAAAATTATTACCGAAAACGATGTGGTAATTGTTTGATTTTCTATCGAACTCGCTATGGATATAAATTTCCGGCGCCCGTTTTCTGTACTTGATATGTATGCCACGATCATCTGTATGGAAGCGACCAAGTTTAGTGAAGCAGGCTACTCCAGACTCGTCTGGAAGGAAATTTACGCCGGTCTCATCGATTTCAATGCCTTCTTCTGACGATAAGATGCGAGTGGGAAGCTCGACTAAGAGTTTGTTTGACTTATCAGTCGTTTCACCTGTACTTCGCGGCTGAGCTTGATTATCGCTGATCATTTCAGCTGGGTAAGCGCTCACGGCGGACATATAAAGAACAGATGAGATCGATATTTTAAACAGATTTGATTTTTTACTGCGCGCCAT
>NZ_JBFUGA010000017.1:0-76350 GCF_056403155.1 Methylobacterium sp. P3_A11 | reverse complement strand
CGTTGGAGGCGGCGCCGGGGGTGATCATCGGCGTCTTGAGCCGGGCCGCCCAGGGCATCAGCGCCAGCACCACCTCCGAGATGTAGCTGGCGATGACGAGGTTGACCTTGTCCTCCGAGACCGCCCGCTGGAAGGCGCGGACCGCGTCGGAGGCGGAACTCTTGTCGTCGTAGGTGACGACCTGGATCTGCCGGCCRTCGACGCCGCCCTTGGCGTTGATCTCGTCGGCGGCGAGCTGMACCGCCTGCGGGATCGAGGCKCCGRCCACSGAYTGCGCCTCGGCGATCACGCCGATCTTGATCGGGTCGGCGGCGTGCGCGGGTCCCGCGAGCATCGAAGCGACCGCCAGCAACGCGGGCAGCCCGCGCCGGATCTGGGCGCGCCGGGCGACGGCATGCGCGGTCTCGGCCATCGGCATTTCCTCTTCCCTCGTGCCCGAATTTTTTATTCGCGGGCTTGGGGCCGACTGTAGCCGGCGCCCGAGGGATCACAAGGGGCCGGCGGCGTGGGGCGTGTGACGTTTCCGGCCAGTCGTTCGCGCCGGGCTCCGCCCCGGGACGCTGTTGCGGCCCGGCAACGGGAGGCGACGATCCCCGCCGCGGACGGGCGCCCTTCGCCCTCCCGCGCGACCTGCCGGGCGTCGCGCAGGCCAGCCCCAGAACAGGGTCGTGGTGTCGAGATCGTGTCCGGACCGGACTCCTCGGCAGATGCGCCCCGGAGCGTCGGGAAGGGGGACGCGATGCTCAAGGACACGGTGACGGCGGCTCTGGCGGTGATCGCCCTGAGCCAGGGGGGCCAGGCATACGCCGCCGCCGTGACGCAGCCTGGAGAGCAGGTCGGCCTCGCGCCGGGCTTGCCCCTGCCGGAGGGCTTCTACGCCTTCGACACGTTCAGCTGGGGACGGGCCGACCGCCGCGACGCCGCCGAGGTCGGCGTCAACATCCCGTTCCTGATCTACGCGTCGCCGCTCAAGATCCTCGGCGCGCGGATCGAGCCGGTGGTGGCGTTCCCGTCGGTGTTCATCAACACCCACTTCCCGGCCCCGATCCCCAACAAGGAGGTCAGCACCTTCTACACACCGTTCCTGGGCAGCATCTTCGCCTGGAACCTCGGCGGCGGGTTCGGCGTCTCGTACGTCGCGGGCGCCTACCTGCCCTACGGCGACCGCGGCTCGCTGGGCCTGGGACTCCGCGGCACGCCGCTGATCGCGCAGGCCGCGTCGGCGACGATGACCCAGCGCGTCGCCGCCACCTATGTGGGCGACGGCAGCCTCAACCTCTCGGCGATCCTCACCTACAACCGGCCCTTCGACGCGCATGGCCGGTTCGGCGGCCCGGTCGGGGCGGCGATCGGCCCGATCCCGCTGGCGGACCAAGTCAACCTCGACCTCACGGCGACGAAGAAGTTCGGGCCTTTCGAGATCGGCGCCGTGGCCTTCGGCTACACCGACCTGGCGGTGAACCGCCGCGACCGGCTGTTCGCAAGCTTCCAGCGGGACGGCTACATCGCGGCGGGAGGCCTCGTGGGCTACAATTTCGGGTCCGTGATCGTGCAGACTTTCGTGACGCGCGAGATCGTCGCCCGCGACACCCTCAGCCACGCCGGTGATCGCCAGCACAACGAGGAGACCCGGGGCTGGTTTCGCGTGATCGTCCCCTTCCCGGTGGCAGCCGCCGCGTCGGAGCCTGAGATCCGCAGGCATTGATCCCGGCGCCGGTTTCAGGACGCCCACACTGTCCGCCCGCGGGCTTCCGGGCACGGACCGCCGCCCCTACGCTCCGGGTCGATCCGCGTGTCGCGGGTCCGACGGCCTCACACAAGGGCACGGACAGGTGAGGAACGCATGCGCGGACGCGCCCGGGACCGCCCCGGGCCACGGCGCCCTGTCGAGCCGGGGCTCGAACCCATGACCCTGCGTTGGACCCGCCGGCCAGAGGGCTCGACCTGGGGGGATTTCGGCTCCGACGACGAGCGCGGGCGGCTGAATCTGCTGACCCCCGAGAAGGTGCGCCAGGGCGTCGCCGAGGTGCGGGAGGGCCTGACCTTCTGCCTCAGCCTGCCGCTGGACCTGCCGGGCGGCAACGTCCTGAACCCACGCCGCCACCCGCCGCAGATCACCCCGACCCGCCGCGCCAACGGCCGGCCGAACATGAACTTCCCGGTCTGCGAAGAGGTCGAGGGCGCCACCGACGTGATCTGCGACGACCGCGCGCTGATCCACCTGCAATATTCGACGCAGTGGGACTCGCTGGCCCATGTCGGGTCGCTGTTCGACGCGGACGGCACCGGCTCACGCCCGACCTTCTACAACGGCTTCCGCGGCGGCCGGGACATCGTCGGGCCTGAGAGCGTGGCGGCGGCCGACCAGCCGTCCCGCGCGAAGAAACTCGGGATCGAGCGCCTGGCCGAGACCGGCATGCAGGGCCGGGCCGTGATGATCGACCTGCGCGCCCATCTCGGCGACGCCAAGACCCGGGTGGGCTACGACCAGCTCGCCCGGATCCTGGAGGCCGACGGCGTCGTGGTGGAGCCCGGCGACATGGTTTGCCTGCACACCGGCTTCGCCGAGCGGCTGATCGCCATGGGCGGCGAGCCGGACCCGAAGCAGGTCCACAATCTCTGCGCCGGGCTCGACGGGCGGGATCCGCGCCTGCTCGACTGGATCACTCGCACCGGCCTGTGCGCGCTGATCGCCGACAACTACGCGGTGGAGGCCTACCCGGCGGGTCCCGGCCCCGCCTGCTGCGCGACGCTGCCGCTCCACGAGCACTGCCTGTTCAAGCTCGGGGTCAATCTCGGCGAGCTGTGGCACCTGACGCCGCTCGCCGATTGGCTGCGCGCCCACGGCCGCAACCGCTTCCTGCTCACCGCCCCGCCGCTGCGCCTGCCCGGCGCCGTCGGCTCGCCGACGACGCCGATCGCGACGGTCTGAGGGCCGGGTCGGCCCAAGGCACGATCTTGGGGCCGGCCGGATCAGCCGAGGACGGCGGACGTGGCGTCGGCGCGCGGCGCATCGCCGTTCGGCTCCGCGGCCGCCTGGGGCGCCCCGGCACGAAGGACGGCACGCTCGCGGAAGTGCGGGATCGCCGCCTCGAATACGGCCTCGGCGGCCGCCCGGTCGCCCGCCGCCACGGCGTCGCGCAGCCGCGCCACCCAGGCATCGAGCCGGTCCCGGTCGGCGAAGACCGGCCGCGCCGCCATCACCCCGTCGATGCCCGGCAGGGCGATCCGGGGCTCCTCGCGGGCGAACAGGATCTCGTTGAGCCGCTCGCCGGGCCGGGCGCCGGTATAGGCGATCTCGATCTCCGCGCCGGGCTCGAAGCCGGCCAGCCGGATCATCCGCTCGGCGAGGTCGGCGATCCGCACCGGCTGGCCCATCTTGAGCACGTAGACCGCGGCGCGCTCCGCGCCCGCCCGGGCCTCGCCGTCGGCGTGGGAAGCCGCCGTCAGCACGAGGTCGCAGGCCTCGCGCACGGTCATGAAGTAGCGGACCATGTCGGGGTGGGTGACGGTCACCGGGCCGCCGCGGGCGATCTGCGCCTTGAACACCGGCACCACCGAGCCCACGGAGCCCAGCACGTTGCCGAAGCGCACGGCGATCAGCCGGGTCGCGGGGCTGGCCTGGGCCAACTGCTCCGCGTCGAGGGCCTGGGCGACCATCTCGGCGAAGCGCTTGGTGACCCCGAGCTGGGACACCGGCTCGATCGCCTTGTCGGTGGAGATCATCACCAGAGCGCGGGCGCCGGCCGCCACCGCGGCCTCGGCGACGTTGATCGAGCCGAACACGTTGGTCTTGATACCCTCCTGCCAGTCCCGCTCCAAGTAGGGCACCTGCTTGAGCGCGGCGGCATGGAGCACGTAGTCCGGCCGGAACGCCGCGATCACCGCGCGCGTCCGCTCCCGGTCGCGGATATCGGCCAGCACGCCGGTCACCTCCGCCTCCGCGGCCAGGATCGCCGGGTGGCTGAGGATGCCGTGGAGCGCCGGCTCGGAGGATTCGAGCACCAGCACGGCGGCGGCCCCAAAGGCGACAGCCCGCAGGCAGATCTCCGAGCCGATCGACCCGCCGCCGCCGGTCACCACGACCCGGCGGCCGGCGAGGAACGCCTCCAGGCGCGGCCGGTCGATCGCCACGGTCGGCCGCAGCAGCAGGTCCTCGATCTCCAGGGGCGCCAGTTCCGGCCCCTGCAGGCCCTCGCCGAGGCCGACCACCCGGGCGAGGGGCAGGCCGAGGCGCCGGGCGCGGGCGATCAGGTCGTCCGGCGCCGCCTCCGGCACGAGGGCGCTCGGAGCCGCCACCAGCCGCCGCACCGGCTCGCCGCGGCCTGCGAGGTCGGCGACCACGCGCTCGAGATCCGGGAAGCCGCCCAGCACCGGCACGCCGCGCATGAACTGGCCGCGCTCGTCCGCCCGGGGCGACAGGATGCCCCGCGGCGCGAGTTTCCGCACAGAGCCCGCCTCGATCGCCCGGATCAGCACGTCGATGTCGGCGCCGCGCCCGAGGAGCAGCGTCGGGACCGTGGCGGCCCGGGCGCTCGACTGCCGGGAGCGGGTGTCCTTGAGGTAGCGGAACGCGAGCCGCGTGCCGCCCAGGAAGAAGATCTGCAGGACCCAGTAGAGCAGGATCGCGATCTTGCCGAAGAAATAGAACCCGTACAGGTCGGACGAGACCAGGACCCAGTCGGTCACCAGGAGCGCCAGCGCCAGCACGCTCGCCGCCCGGACGATCCCGGCGAGATCCTGCAGCGAGGCGAAGCGCCACTTCGTCCGGTACAGCCCGAAGCGCCCGTAGACGAGGCCGGCGAAGAGCAGGAACGGCGGCAGCAGCAGGGGCAGGGCGTGCAGGCGCTCGGCGAGCATGCCGCCGTGGAAGCGGAACAGGAAAGTGAGCACCACGGCGGCAGCGGTCGCCGCGAGGTCGTGGGCCACCATCACCGCGGTCTTGTAGAGGCGCTGCTGCATCGGGTGCCGGATGGGATGCCGCGGGGTATCCGCCGCGGCACCGGCCCTGTCAACGCGCGGTGCCGGCCCCGCGCCACACGGACGCGCGACCGGCGAGAGACCTACCTGACCAGGCTGCCGCCGAACCCGGACTTGAAGTTCTTCTGATACGTGCGGCCCTTCACCGGATCGGCCTTGTCGACCATCAGAATTTTCACGCGTTCGTTAAAGTCTTCCGTGGTCACAATCTGCGCCCGGCCGGTGATCAAAATTCTGGCCATCATTTCCTCCGCATGGTTGCCCAGGGCACAGGATTGCGCGGAGGGTCTCTTTGACTTGGGGCGCGTGCGGCCGATTACAATCGGAACGCCCTCCGAATTGCCGGGCTCAGGTCAGCGCCCGGGCCGCGGCGCCGGCCGCATCGTCCACACGGTCGATGTCCGGGGCCTCGATATGCCGGTACCGGGCCTGGATCAGCCCGAAGGCCCCGAATGCCACGTGGCCCGCCGCGGCGAGCCCGAGCAGCACCCAACCGTAGGGCTGTGCGCGCAGCAGCGCGAAGGCCTCGGCCAGCCCCTTGGCGTCCGACGAGCGCTGATGCCACGCCGCCGCCACGAGGAACCCGCCGATGATCAGGAAGGCCAGGCCCCGCGCCGCGTAGCCGAACCGGCCGATCGGGCCGGCCCAGCGCGCGCGGGCCTGCGCGTCGAGGGCGAGGCGGTCGGTGACGTCGCCGCGCCAGGCCTTGCCGAGGAAGCCGAATCCGCCCCCGACGATGGCGAGGCCGCCGAGAGCCACGAGCCAGCGGCCGAAGGGCTTGCCCAGGAGCCACGCGGTCCAATCGTGCATGCCGTCGCCGCCGCCCATGCCGAGTCCGAGGCTCAGCGAGGCCGCGCTGGCGGCGAGGCCGAGGTAGAGCGCGGCGCTGATCAGGTGGGCGCCCCGCACCGCGAGGCCCTTGGCCGACGTGCCCCGCCGGTCGGCATCGGTGATGCCCTCCACGAGGCGCCAGAGGGCGAAGCCGAGGAGGCCGAGGGCGATCAGTCCGACGATCGCGGCACCGAACGGCCCGGCGAGCACGGCGCGCAAGGCGTCCTTGCTATCGCCGGCCCGACCGCCGTGCCCGAGGGCCGCCAGCAGGGCCAGGCCGCCGACCACGATGTAGACCGCGCCGCGGGCGCCGTAGCCGAAGCGGGCGATGCGCTCGATCGTGTTGCGACCGCCGGGAAGGGCTCTCATCGGCGGCACCGGGCGGCAGGGGAACGGGGGTTCGACACGGGGGGCATCCGGTGACGCGGGACCCATCAACGCCCGGCGGCGCGCGCCCGATCCGTTGCCGGCGCAAAGATCCGGACCCCCTACATCGGCGTCCGGTCGGCCCGTCCGGCGAGCGACACGTAGAAGCCGAGCCCGTCCTGGGCCGGCAGGGTCTGGAGGCGCTCGATCAGGCCGCGGCGCTTCGCGTCGAGGAGCAGGCGGCCGGCCGGCTGGAACAGGGTCTCGCCCCCGCCCGCCGGGGGCGGATCGAGCCGGATCGCCACGGTCTTGCCCTTGGCGAAGCGGCTGCGCTCCAGCATATCCTTGAGGGAGGCCTCGGCGGTCGCCCGGTTGGCGCCGCGCAGGTCGAGCACCGAGTCGGCGTCGGTCACGCCGAGGGAGCCGCGCAGCTTGGCCGCGTAGAAGTCTTCGAAATGGGGCAAGTCTCGGTGCCTTGATGCGTCGCCGTTCGATGAGGTGGGGTGTGGGCGGTCAGAAGGCGAGGCCACGATAGATGTCGCGCACCGGTACCGCGCCGTCGAGTTCCGGCAGCGACAGGGTGCCGTCGAGCCCGAGGGCCGCGACGCTCCAGTCGTCCCCCGCGCGCCGCCAGACCTCGACCCGCGCCTCGTCGGAATAGACGATCAGCAGCACCGCGAGGCTCGGCACGGTCCGGTAGAAGTCGATCTTGCGGCCGCGGTCGAGGCTCATGGTCGAGGGCGAGAGCACCTCGGCGACGAGGAGCGGATCCGCGGCGTAGCCCTCCGGCAGCAGCGGCCCGCACCGCACCACCACGTCGGGGATCGGCGCGAAATCGTCCATGGCGGCGCTGAGGATCCCGAGACCCGGCAGGGCGCGGCAGCCCCTGCCGTCAGCGAGATCGC
The DNA here is from genome assembly GCF_056403155.1 of Methylobacterium sp. P3_A11. NCBI lineage: Bacteria > Pseudomonadati > Pseudomonadota > Alphaproteobacteria > Hyphomicrobiales > Methylobacteriaceae > Methylobacterium > Methylobacterium sp. P3_A11. The sequence goes on along the minus strand of NZ_JBFUGA010000017.1, from coordinate 69,268 downwards.
CGATTCGGCGGATCAAGTTGGCGGCGATCGCCTGATGCCGCTCCCGCGGCGGCGCCATCAGCATCGGCTCGCCGTCGAGCAGCTCCCAGCGCTCGTGCTCGGGCCGGCTCTCCATCCAGAGCCTGAACTCGGACACATCCATCCGCACGTCGTGCTTCGCGGCCAGAGCCATCGCCGATCCCCGATCTCGACCCGATGGTAGCACCGGGCCGGCCGCCCGCAACAGCACCGGCTCAGACGGCCACCCGGGCGCGGGCGTCGCCTCGCCGCAGGGCGCCCCCGCGCTCCGGACGGGCGATCGCGTCGTCCGGTCCGGCGACCCGCATCGTCCAGCCCACATCCGCGCGCCGGACCGCGATCCGAGATGCGATCGGGTCCACGATCAGGCGGGACCGGAGGCCATGGCGGCCCCGATCGCGACCGGGAGAGGCTCACGGCGCGGCCATCCCGGAGACGGGCTCAGTCGACGCCGAGCCGGGCCGCCACGACGGTCGCGCCGGCCTCCAGGAACCGCTGCGGATCCACCGGCTCGCCGTCGATGCGGGTTTCGTAATGCAGGTGCGCCCCGGTGGAGCGCCCCGTCGAGCCGACGGCGCCGATCACGTCGCCCGCGGCCACGCGCTGCCCGGGGCGCACCGCGATACGGGCGAGATGACCGAACCGGGTGGTCAGGCCGTGACCGTGGTCGATCTCGACCATGTTGCCGTACCCGCCCGCAGCCTCGGCGGTAACCACCCGGCCCGGCGCGGTGGCGCGGGCGGGCTCGCCGTACTCCGCCTTCAGGTCCAGCCCGGTATGCAGGGCGAATCCCCGGGTGAAGGGGTCGAGCCGCGTGCCGAACGGGCTCGACACGGTCGAGGCCCCGCGGATCGGCCGGCCCAGGGGCAGGGTGGCGGCGAGGCGGCGCAGGCGCTGGCCGTCGTCGAGCGTCCGCCGCGCCAGGGCGAGGCCCTCCGCGAAGCCGGCGCCGTCCAGGACGCGACCGTCCAGGGGGACCAGCGGCCCGCCGAGACCCGCGGCCGGGGCCGGGGTGTCGAAGCGGTCCGGATCGAGGCCGGTGCGGCCGATCAGCCCGCGCAGCCGCCGCACCGCGTCGCCGGCGCGGGCGCCGAGATGGGCAAGGCGCTCGCCCTGCGCCGCCTGCACGCCCTCGAGGCGCGCCGCGAGCCGGATCAGCCCAGTCTCCACCTCGCGGGCGCTGCGGCGGGGCAGGGGATGGGTGGTGGGCCGCTCCGCGGCTGCGTCCCCGGACGGACGCAGGAGCAGCCCGTCTTGGACCGAATCTGGCGGCGCGTCGAACGGATCGGGCAGCGCGCCGGTCGTGAGGGGGTCGGTGGTCAGGGGGTCGGTCTGGGCCTGCCGTTCGAGGCCGGCGAGGGCTGCCATGCGCCGTTCCAGCTCGGCCTGGTGCGCCAGGGCGGCCGCGACCCGATCGGCCAAGCCCGCCTCGCTCCCGGCCCGGTCGTCCCGGTCATGGTCGAGGCGGTCCTGCAGCTCGCCGATGCGCGTCTCGTAGGCGTCACGCAGGGCCGTCTGCCGCGCGACGAAGCCCGCGAGCACGTCGTCGTGGAACACGATCAGGTAGGTGGCACCGGACGCCCAGACCAGCGACAGAGCCAGGCCGGCGGCGAGCCAGGCGGCGGCCCTGTGCGGCCGGGAGCGCGAAAGCAAGGTCTGAGGATGCATCGGGACGGCCCCGGGGGGAGCCGCCATTCAGACCCCAGTAGGGTTAAGGATCCGTCGCGCCCGGGCAGCGGCCGGTCAGGGCAGGGCGCGGGCGGCGGCCAGCACGGCCTCGGCGTGGCCCGGGACCTTCACCTTCGGCCAGATCCTCGCGATGCGCCCCTCGCGGTCGACCAGCACGGTGGTGCGCTCCACGCCCATGTACTTGCGCCCGTACATGCTCTTCTCCACCCAGACGCCGTAGGCTTCGAGCACGCCCTTGTCCTCGTCGGCGGCGAGCGGGAAGGTCAGCCCGTACTTGGCGCAGAACTTGTCGTGGCTCTTCACCGGATCCGGCGACAGGCCGATCACCGTGGCGTCGGTCTCCGCGAAGGCCGGCAGCAGACCGTTGAAGTCCTGGGCCTCCAGGGTGCAGCCGCTCGTGTCGTCCTTCGGGTAGAAGTAGAGCACGACTTTGTGACCTTTGAGCGCGGACAGTCCGATACGCCCTCCGCCGGAGGCGGGCAGGTCGAAATCGGGCGCGCGTTCCCCCTCTGACAGCGGCATCGTGCCTTCCTTTCGGCCGATTGATGATGTGCAACTGATCTCGGGCGCGGCCCCGAGCGATTGCGCCGCGCACGTCCGAGCCAAGCCCGGAGTCGCGGCCGCTGTAAAGCGCGGACGCGCTTCAATCCACCGGCCGCGGTGCCCGAGGGCGCCGCGCGCAGAGACCCCGGAACAAAGGTCCCGATGGCGGACGAGACAACGTCGGCATGCAGGCCTCGGGGGAGGGCGCGGCGCGTGGGTGGCGTCTGCCTCGCGAGCGCCCTCGCGCTGGTGCTGCTCCTCGGCGGCGGGATCGGGCTCGTGGCCCTGCGCCTGTCGAACGGGCCGCTGCAGATCGATGGCCTGTCGCGGCGCGTCGCGGCCGCGGTCGCCGAGCGGATCGGCCCCGGCTGGAGCATCGGGATCCGCGGCAGCAGCCTGGAACTCGACCGCGAGAACGCACTGAGCCTGCGCTTCTCCGGCCTCGACATCCGCAACCCGCAGGGCGACCTCGTGGTGCGCGCGCCCCTGGCGCTCGTCAGCCTCGATCTCTGGGGCCTCCTGCGGCTCAACCTCCAGCCCCGCTCCATCGAGTTCCGCGAGACGCAGACCACCGCGCTGCTGCACCGGGACGGCTCCATCGCCTTCGCCGCCTCGGAGGCCAACCATCCGGTCGATGTCGCCCCGCACACGCCGCCGAGCGTGGACGGGGTGCGGGGCACCGTCTCGCCGCTCTCGGCCGCCATCGCGTCGATCTTCGGGGTCGTCCTCGATCCGGGCGGCGTGGTCGGCGCCCTCGACCGCGCCCGCGTCACCGACGCGCGGCTGCGGCTGATCGACGAGGACGGCCACGAGCGCGCGGTGTTCGCGCGGGTCAACGGGCTGTTCGGGCGCGATCCGGTCAACGGCACGCGCAATTTCGAGCTGCGGCTCGACGGGCCGCACGGGGAATGGCGTTTCGGCGGCGCGCTGCGCGACGGCGGCGAGGGACAGGTGCGTTCGGGGGTCATCACCCTGGACGATCTGCCGGTGACCGACCTCCTGCTGCTCTCGGGCCAGTCCGGCCTGCCGCTGACCACGGACCTCAAGGTCTCGGCCCGCGCCGATGTCAGCCTCGCGGCCGGTCGCATCACGACGATGAACGCCAAGCTCCACACCGGCGACGGCACGTTCCTGATCGAGGAGAAGGACTTCAACCCCGTCACGGTCGACAGCGTCGACGCCGCCCTGGACTGGGACGAGGCCGGCCGCGTGATGTCGCTCTCCGGCCTGGACTATCGCGGCGCCGGGAATGCCGTGCACCTGGCCGGGGCGTGGAAGGGGAGCCCCCCGGATGCGCCGACGACCTGGACCGCGACGCTGGCGAGCCGCGACGCCATCCTGCGCGGGGCGACGCCGCAGGACGCGCCGGTGAAGATCGATGCGATGGAGGCGCAGCTCTCAGGCCGCGACGGCGGCATCGCCATCGAGGCGCTCAACCTCGCCGCGCCGGGGGTGACGGGCACGATCACCGGGACGATCGGCACGACGGCCGACGATGGCGGCCTCAACCTCCACATCGTCGGCCATGACGGCGAGGTCCGGACCGGGCTGCGCCTGTGGCCGGAACACATCGCGCCGCCGGCCCGCACCTACCTGGTGGACCAGCTCCGGCGCGGCCGGGTCGATTCCGTCGACATCAAGGTGAAGATGTCGGGTGCGGTCCTGGCCGCTGCGACCCGGGGCGATCCGGCCCCGGACGATGCGGTCCATATCGACTTCCACGTCTCGGACGCGGCCATCGACGTCACCGCCGACGCGCCGCCGGTGACCAAGGGCAACGTCGTCGGCGTCATCACCGGGCGCTCGACCACCGTGCGCAACGTGACCGCCGAGGTCCACGGGCCGGACGGGCGGGGACTGGCCATCTCGGATGGCAGCTTCGTCATCCCGCAGATCACCCCGGACCGGGTCGTGGCGCAGATCGGCATGCGGCTCTCCGGCGGTGCCGACGGGATGGCCTCGGTGCTCCAGGCCAAGCTGTTCAAGAGCGTGATGAGCGTCGATCTCGACCCGGCCACGATCAAGGGCAGCGCCGACATGCGGGTCGACTTTCCCCTCGACCTCAAGCACATCCCCGACCTGCCCGACCTGCCGGTGACCCTGACCGGAACCCTGGCCGACCTCTCGGTCGACAAGGTGATGGGCAAGGACCGGCTGGAGGCCGGCAAGTTCTCCCTGTCGTACGACCGCGGCGCCTTCGGGCTCAAGGGCGACGGCCGGGTCGCGGGCGCCCCGATCTCCGTGGACCTGCGCCAGCCCAAGGTCGGCCAGCCGGGCGAGGCGGTGGTCAACGTCCTGCTCGACGATGCGGTCCGGGGCCGCAAGGGTCTGCCGACCGCGCCGCAGCTGAGCGGCACGATCCCGGTCCGCGCCGTGGTGCCGATCGGCCGACCTGGCAGCGGCAAGCCGCCGATCCGGGTCGAGGCGGATCTAGCCAAGGCCGGGATCGACGGGCTGGTCCCGGGGCTGACGAAGCCCCCGGGCAAGCCAGGCCGCCTGAGCTTCACCCTGGTCGACAGCGGCCAGGCCCTGGAGCTGCGCGACGTCACCTTCGATGCCGGGCCGGCGACGGCGCGCGGCAGCGTCTCGATCACCCCCGAGGGCGGCCTGGAGCGGGCGGATTTCACCGGCGTCAAGCTGTCCCCCGGCGACGACCTGCGGGTGAGCCTCGACCGGACCGGCAGCGGCTACAAGGTCGTGGTCCGGGGCGCGGTGGCCGATGCCCGGCCGTTCCTGAAATCGCTGGGCGCCCCCGAGGCGAAGGGCGGCCGCGAGCCGAAGGACGCGAACCCGAAGGATATCGACGCCGACATCCAGGTGCCGATCGTTACCGGCTTCAACGAGGAGGCCCTGACCGGCGCCAACCTGAAACTCTCCCTGCACGGGAAGACGCTGCGCGCCGCCACCATCTCAGGGCGCTTCCGGACCTCGCCCTTCGCCGCCACGGTCACCCGGGGCGAGCGCGGCGTGCCGACCCTCGCGGTGGAGACGGCCGATGCCGGCGCGACGCTGCGGTTCGTCGACGTGTACCGGCGGATGTATGGCGGGCGGCTCACGGCCGGGATCGGCCTCAACGACGGCCCGCAATCCGGCGTCGTACAGATCCGCGACTTCATCCTGCGCAACGAGCCGGCCCTGTCGAGCATCATGGCGCAGGGGCCGGAGCCGGCCGAAACGGACGCGGCCCGCGGTCGCCGGGTCGCCCCGGGCCGGGGCGCCGGCGACGTCACCTTCGACCGCATGCGCGCCAATTTCGTCCGCACCGGCACCCGCGTCGATTTCAGCGACGCGGCGATCTCGAACGCCGCCATGGGCTTCACCCTGTCGGGCTGGCTCGATACCGGCCGCGAGCGCACCGACATGACCGGCACCTTCGTGCCGCTCTACGGGCTGAACAACGTCGCCTCGCAGCTGCCGCTCCTCGGGCCGCTGCTCGGCGGCGGCCACAACGAGGGCCTGTTCGCGGTGAATTTCCGCGTCTCCGGCAAGCTCGCCGCGCCGGACGTGAGCGTGAACCCGCTCTCGGCGATCGCCCCGGGCTTCCTGCGCAAGCTGTTCAGCGCCGGCGGCGGACCCTTCGCGGACGGCTTGCCGGGCGTGCAACAATAGGCCGGTGCGGCCGCGGTCCGATCTCGCGCCGCCTGCGACGATTCTCGACGGCGCGCAACGGCGGTGGGGCCGGCCTCCGCCCGGCGGGATTGCCTCGCTTTGCGCGCGGGCCTCTCCCGCCGTCGACGGCACAGGGCACGAAAAAGCCCGGCGCGGCGGACCGCACCGGGCTGAAACCGAAGCCGGATGGCGGGAAGGCCTACTTCTCCACGAAGGCCTTCTCGATCACGTAGTGACCGGCCTCGCCGTGGTTGCCCTCCTCGTAACCGAGGCCCGAGAGCAGCTCGCGGGTGTCGCGGATCATGTCGGGGCTGCCGCACAGCATGAAGCGGTCGTTCTCGATCGACATCTCCGGCAGGCCGATATCCTCGAACAGCTTGCCCGAGACCATCAGGTCGGTGATCCGGCCGCGGTTACGGAACGGCTCGCGGGTCACGGTCGGGTAGTAGATCAGCTGCTTCGAGATCATCTCGCCGAGGAACTCGTGCTGGGGCAGCGTCTCGGTGATCGTCTCGCCGTAGGCGAGTTCCTGCACCTGCCGGCATCCGTGGACCAGCACGACCTTCTCGAAGCGCTCGTAGGCCTCCGGATCCTTGATGATCGACAGGAACGGCGCGAGCCCGGTGCCGGTGCCGAGCAGGTAGAGGTTCTTGCCCGGCAGGAGGTTGTCGAGGACCAGGGTGCCGGTCGGCTTCTTGCCGACGATGATCGGGTCGCCGACCTTCAGGTGCTGCAGCTTCGAGGTCAGCGGGCCGTCCTGGACCTTGATCGAGAAGAACTCCAGCTCCTCCTCGTAATTGGCCGAGACCACCGAGTAGGCGCGCAGCAGCGGCCGGCCCTCGACTTCCAGGCCAATCATGGTGAACTCGCCGTTGCGGAAGCGGAACGCCGGATCGCGGGTCGTGCGGAACGAGAACAGATTGTCGGTCCAGTGGTGCACCGACAGAACGCGCTCCTCGTAGAACTTGCTCATCGACGGATCAGTCCTCGAATCCTCTGATGCTCGGCTCACGGTCCCGACGATTCGGGGTCCGTGGTGCGGCGGATCCCCGCCGCCCCGCTCGGGCGRGGGTGGATCCTCGGCGACAGAGCCCGCCCGGATCCGGATGACAAACACACGTGCGCTGCTTCTTTCGCAGTTGCAGCACGCCCGTCAAGGCGTGCCGGGATCACACCCACGAAAGAAGTGAACGACCTGGAATCGTTCGAATATTTAGCGTCCTCGGAGAATGTCTGCAGCACCGCTCCGGACATGGGAGGGTTGCCGCCGGCCGCCCCCCCGGTGCGATCAGCCGGCCGGGCCGGGCCGGAGCGGCTTCAGCCCGGCCTCGATCTCGGCCCGGCGTGGCTCCAAGAATGGCGGCAGGGCGAGGCGCTCGCCCAGGGTCTCCAGGGGCTCGTCGGCGGTGAAGCCAGGGCCGTCCGTGGCGATCTCGAACAGGATGCCGTTGGGCTCGCGGAAGTACAGGCTGCGGAAGTAGTAGCGGTCCACCGGCCCGCTGGTCGGCACCCGCGCCGCCCGGAGCCGGTCGGCCCACGCCTCGTAATCCGCGTCCGGGATGCGGAAGGCGACGTGGTGGACGGCGCCGGCCCCCTGCCGGGCCGGCGGGGAGGGGTCGGCCTGGAGCTGGACCTCCGCGGCGGGGCCGCCATCACCCATGGCGTAAACGGCCACGGGTCCTTCCGGCGTCTCGAAGGCGCGCACCCGGCGCAGGCCGAGCACCGCGGTCAGCACCGCCGCGGTGCGGTCCGGGTCCGGCACGGCGAGGCGGATCGGCCCGAGACCGCGGATCTGGTAGGCCGCCGGCACGGGTGAGCCGTCCCAGGGGTGCTCCGGCCCGGTGCCCCCATCGTCCACGAGGGCGAGGCGCTGGCCTTCCGGATCCTCGAAATCGAGGGTCAGGCGTCCGTCGCGGGCGGTGGGCTCCGCCGCGACGATCCCGGCCTCGCGCAGCCGGGCATGCCACCAGGCCAGCGCGCCTTCGCCGGGCACGCGCAGATGCGTGCGCGTGATGCTGTTCGATCCGCGCCGCTCCCGGGGCGCCGGCCAGTCGAAGAAGGTGATGTCGGTCCCGGGGCTCGCGAGCCCGTCAGCATAGAACAGGTGATAGGCCGAGACGTCGTCCTGGTTCACCGTCTTCTTCACGAGGCGCAGGCCGAGCGTGCCCGTGTAGAACGCGACGTTCTCGGCCGCGCGGGCGGTCACCGCGGTGAGGTGGTGGATGCCGGTGAGCTGCATGTCGATCCCGGGTCTGACGCCGATGCGCCTCAGGTAAGGATCCGCAGCGCCGTTGCGAGGACGGCGCCGTCGCGGAACGGAGCCGGTGTCGCCCGGCCGGGGCGCGTGGGAGCCCGAACGACGCCTGCACCGACCGGTTCGACATCCCGGCGTCGGCCGTCTGGGTCGGCTGCGCCCCGCGCGGGGTCCGGAGGCGGCGACCTGCGGGCCAGATGGCGAAACCACGGCCCCCGGTCCCATCGCCGCCGAAGCCGTCGATGGCTTCAGGGCTCTACGGTCACCGGTCGAAGCCTTCGGTCGATGCGGCCCTCGACGTCATCGCGGGCGGCGGGGCGCCGAACGACGGGCGCCCCATACGCGGTCCGCTGCGCCTGAAAAGACGGCCGCGCGCCCTGGGACGCGCGGCCCGCCCCTCAGAGCCCGACCGGCCGGCCGGCGGCGACGACCAGCATCCGGCCGTCCGCGAAGGTACGGGCGGCGGCGCGGCGGATGTCCGCCTGGGTCACGGCCGCCACCATGGCGTTGCGGCGCGCGATGTAGTCCATGCCCAGTTCCTCGAAGGCGATCTGCACCAGCTGGTGGGCGATCTTGGTCGAGGTGTCGAAGCCGAGGGCGTAGGAGCCGGTCAGGTAGTCCTTGGCCTTCTGCAGCTCGTCGTCGTCCGGCCCGTCCGCGATGAGCCGGCCAATCTCGTCGCCGATCACCGAGAGGGCCTCGCCAACGCGCTCGTTCTTGGTGGCGGTGTAGCCCCAGGTCATCGCGGCCGAGCGGTGGCTGACCAGCGAGGTCCCCACCGAGTAGGCCAGCCCGCGCTTTTCACGCACCTCCTGGAACAGGCGGGACGTGAAGGCGCCGCCGCCCAGGATGTGGTTCAGCACGTAGGCCGGGATGAAGTCCGGGTCGCGCCAGGGCACGCCGGCCATGCCGAACCGGATCACCGACTGGGGCACGTCGAGGTCGACGACGATGCGGCGGCCGAGATCCTGGACCTCCGTCCGTGGCACCGCCGTCAGCGCCCCGGCCTCCGGCAGGGCGCCGAAGGCGCGGTTGAGGCCCTCGGCCAGCTGCTCGGCGCCGATGGCGCCGACCGCCGCGACCTTCACCCGGCCGCGGCCGATGATGCGGGCATGCATCGCCAGCAGGTCGTCCCGGGTGATCGCCGCGACGCTCTCCACGGTGCCGGAGGAGGGGCGGGCGTAGGGATGGCCGGCGAACGCCTCCGTGAAGAAGCGGCGGGAGGCGAGGACGCCCGGATCGTTCTGCTGGTAGCGCAGGCCGGCGACGATCTGGCCGCGCACCCGCTCGATCGCGTCGGGGTCGAGGCGAGGCTTGGCCAGCGCCAGGGCCAGGAGGGCGATGCCCTCGTCGGCGTGCTTGACGAGCATCTTCAGCGAGCCACCGACCGCGTCGGCTCCGGCATGAAACGATAATTCGATCGCCCGGGCGGCGAGCTGCTCCTGGAACAGGTCGGAGGTGAGGTCGCCCGCCCCCTCGTCGAGGAGCCGCGCCAGCATCTGGGCGCAGCCGGCCTTGCCCTCCGGGTCCTGGGCGGCACCGCCCTCGAAGGTGAAGGCCAGGGCGATCATCGGCACCACGGGGGATTCGACGTGCCACGCCTCGATGCCGGGGGCGGTCGTCACCGGCAGCGCCGTCGTGGGCGAGTTAGCGGCGGGGGCGGCGGTCTCGACCAGAGTCTCGGCCAAGCTCATGGGAACCTCGTGTCTCTTTCTCGGGCGACGGCGGAGCGGGCCAGGGCTCCCGTTCGGCACACGCCCCGTTCCGGCCCTCCGAGGGGCCGGGCGGGACGCGCCGGGGGCTACTCGGCGGCCATCGCGACCGGGGCGTCCGGATCCTGCGCCTTGGTCAGGTAGCCGGTCACCGAGCGGGCCGGCGTCAGCCAGCGCTCGGCGGCGGTCTTCAGGCGGTCCTGCGTCACCGCCTCGATGTCGGTCGGCCAGCGGCGGACCTCCTCGATGGTCTCGCCGATCGCCAGCGCCGAACCGTAGATGCGCGCCAGCGACGACTGGCTGTCGGAGGAGTAGACGGTCTCGGCCACGAGGCGGGTCTTGGCGCGCTCGATCGCCTCGGCGTCGAGGGCCTCCGACGGCGCGCGGCGCAGCACCCGGTCGACGGCCTCCTCCAGCTTCTCCAGGGGCACGCCCTCGGCGGGCACGGCGTAGACGGAGAAGCGGGTGTCGTCGATCGCCGAGCCCATGTACCAGGCGCCGGCATTCACCGCGAGACCGGTCTCCATGACCAGCTTGCGGTAGAGGTACGAGGTCGAGCCGCCGCCCAACACCTCGGCGAGGAGCTCGAGGTCGTGGCAGCCGCCGTCGCGGGCGGTGATGCAGGACGGGGTCAGGTAGAGCCGCTGCAGCGTCGGCTGCTCGACCTTCGGGTCGGCGACGGCGACGCGGCGCAGGGCCTTCGGCTCCGGCTCCCGCGCCCGCAGGCGCTCGGGCCGGGCACCCTGGGGCGTCACGCGGCCGTAGGTGTCCTCGGCGAGGCGACGCACCTCGTCCGGGGTCACGTCGCCGGCCACCACCAGGATGGCGTTCTCGGGGGTGTAGAAGCGCTTGTAATAGGCCAGCGCGTGCTCGCGGTTCAGGCCCTCGATCTCGTGCATCCAGCCGATGATCGGGATGCCGTAGGGATGGTGCACGAACAGGCCGGCGGCCATCGCCTCGGAGAGCTGGGCGGAGGGGTCGGTCTCGACCCGCATGCGCCGCTCCTCCAGCACGACGTCGCGCTCGGGGGCGACGACGGCGTCGTCGAGGACAAGGCCGCTCATGCGGTCGGCCTCGAACGCCATCATGGTGCCGAGGTGATCCCGGGCGACCCGCTGGAAATACGCCGTGTAGTCGTAGCTGGTGAACGCGTTCTCCTGGCCGCCCAGACCCGACACCGCCTTGGAGAAGGCCCCCACCGGGTGCTTCTCGGTGCCCTTGAACATCAGGTGCTCGAGGAAGTGGGCGATGCCCGACTGGCCCAGCGGATCATCGGCCGAGCCGTTGCGGTACCAGATCATGTGGGTGGCGACGGGCGCCCGGTGATCGGGGACGACCACCACGTCGAGGCCGTTGTCGAGGGTGAAGGCCGTCACTTCCGGCCCGCCCGCCTCGGAACGCCCGAACGGCGCGGCCTCGCCCCGGCCGGCGCTGCCGCCGAAGGACTGGCCCGGACGCAGCGGGAAAAGTTGGGGCGTCGCCTTCCTGAACAGGTGCATTCCGCTTTCCTTCTGCCGGCCCCGGGCCGCAGCGTCTCGCGTCGGGACGCGTGCGCGGATCGGGGCCGTCCTGGTCGCCGGCGCGCAAGAACCGCACCGGGACGATGATCTCATGTTGCCATGCCGCAGCGCCGTTGCAACGGCGACACGGCGCCCCCGTCACTGCTGCGCGCGCTGACGGAGATACGCGCCGGGATCCGCCTCTTCGCGTTCGCGGCTGGCGTTGTTGATCGGATCGCTCGAGGGCGGACGGACCAGCTGCTTCGGCGACTGCCGGTAGCCGGTGGGCGGATCCGTGAGGGTGTCGCGGCTCGGCTCGATGTCGGAAGGCTCAGCGTTGGCGCTCTTGCCCTTGAGCAGGTCGAAGGGGCTGAGCAGGCTGTCGTCGCGGTTGTTGTCGCCGGGCTTGCGCTCGGGGCTGGTCACCAGGCCCGCCCCGGCCCGGCGTCCGCTGCGCATCTCGTCCACGGAGAGCGTGGCGTTGTTGTCGTCGTAGCGGCCCTGGGCCTGCGCCCCTCTGGGATTGCGCCGTTCGACAGCGGCGCGCTCGCGCTCGACGATCTCGGGATTCTTAGGCCAGGCGGTGCTGGTGGAGCGCGCCCGCGGCTGGGGTAGGGCCTTCCCGTCGAGCTTGGGCGGCATCACCAGGGGCGGCCGTTCGTGGTAGTCGATCGGATCCTGGCGCTTCTCCAGGAGGCCGATGCCCGACAGGGCGTCGCGCATGAATTCTCCGCGCTCCTGGGCCAGCGCGGGGCCGGCGCAGAGCGGAGCCAGGGCGACCGCGGCGGAGAGGAGGGGACGAAGCCTGCGATGCCCGGTCATGCTGCCTCACGGATTCCGGACGGCGCGTCCGGTTCTGGGATGACCGCGGCGCGGCCTGATCCGACAGGTCCCGGCCTGGGACCGGTTTCCGGCGATCGTATGGCGCCTTGGCCACGTCGCGCCAGGGCGGGGATGCAGGCGGACCTGTGTGTTGCGCGGATCACAGACGCGGCGCCGTGTCGCCCGCAGCCGGATCCCTCCGTGCCGTGCGGCCGGCCGGGGACAGGCTGTCGAGGATCAGGCCGATCACGCCGGCCACGATCGCCGCATCGGCGACGTTGAACACATACCAGGACCAGCCACCGGCATGCAGGTGGACGAAGTCGAACACCGCCCCGTAAGCGGCCCGGTCGATGGCGTTGCCGAGCGCCCCGCCGACGATGAGGCCCAGCGCCACCGCGAGGAGCCGCGAGCCCGCCCGTCGCATCCAGAGCCCGAGGCCGAGGGCGGCGGCGAGCGACAGGGCGACGAGGAGCCAACGGCCGAACCCGCTCTCCTGCTGGAACAGGCCGTAGGACACGCCCCGGTTCCAGACCACCACGAAGTCGACGAACGGCGCCATTCGCCAGGGCTGCGTCAGGACGAGATCGGTGCCGAAATAGAGGCCGAGCTTGGAGGCTTGGTCGAGGAGGAGGGTGAGGAGGAGGGCCAAGAGGCCGGCGCGGGAGGGGGTCATGCAGCGGCCGCACGGCCAAGGGTAGAAATCCCCTCGCCCCGCTTGCGGGGAGAGGGCCGCGACGACCTCGTCGTCGGCGCGGCGAGGCGGCAGCCGAGGGTGAGGGCGCGTCGACGGGCGTGCCTCTTCCGGCTTCGCCTCCTCACCGCCCCTCCGGCTTCGCCTGCGCTTCCCGCAGGCACGACAAGGTGCCTGCGGGCCTCTCCCCGCACGCGGCGAGAGGGGGGTGCTGCGGCGTCGGTGAGCACCGCCCTCACGCCGCGCTCGCCTCCGGATGCGCCTTGTCCCACTCGCGCAGGGCCTGGGCGTCGCGGGGGGTCACGTCCGGATAGTCCGGATCGTCGCCCACGCTGGGACTGACCCGCCAGGAGCGCGCGCATTTGCGGCCCTCGGCCGGGCGCGGCACCACCGCGACGCCGMGCACCTCGTCGAGCCGGAAGGCCTCGGCCGGCCCCTCGCCCGCGCTCACCGTGATGGCAGAGGTGATGCAGGTATCGGCGAAGTCGCAGCCCTCGAGCGCCGCGAGCAGCTCGGCGTCCGCGACGTAGACCTCCGGCGCCGCCTCCAGGCTCGCGCCGATGCGCTTGGCCGCGCGCTCAATCTCCAGGGCGCCGGTAACGACGCGACGGACCCGCCGGATCTTGTGCCAGCGCTCCGCGAGGGGGGCGTCGAGCCAGTCCGCCGGGGTCTCCGGCAGGGTCTGGAGATGCACCGAGCCGTCCTCGGACGGGTAGCGGTCGAGCCACGCCTCCTCGGCCGTGAAGGCCAGCACCGGGGCGAGCCAGATCGCCACCCGGCGGAAGGCCTCGTCGATCACCTGGAGGGCCGCCCGGCGGCGGACCGAGGAGATGGGATCGCAGTATAGCGCGTCCTTGCGCACGTCGAAGTAGAAGGACGACAGGTCGCCGGTCATGAAGCCATTGAGCAGCGCCACCACCCGCTTGGTGTCGAAGGCCGCGTAGGCCTCGCGGATCTCGCCGTCGAGCTCGGCGAGCCGGTGCAGGATCAGCCGCTCCAGCTCCGGCATGTCCTTGTAGGCCACGTCGTCTCCCTTTACCCGGTGGGCGAGGGAGCCCAGCATCCAGCGCAGGGAGTTGCGCAGCTTCCGGTAGGTCTCCGCGAAGGTCTTGATGATCTCCGGTCCGATGCGCAGGTCGTCGGTGTAGTCGGAGGCCGCGACCCACAGGCGCAGGATGTCGGCGCCCGAATCCTTGATGACGCTCTGCGGCGCGACGACGTTGCCCTTCGACTTCGACATCTTCAGGCCCTTGCCGTCGAGCACGAAGCCGTGGGTCAGGACGATGTCGTAGGGCGCCCGGCCGCGGGTGCCGGCGGATTCGAGCAGCGAGGACTGGAACCAGCCGCGGTGCTGGTCGGAGCCCTCCAGGTACATGACCCGGTCCTGCCCGCCGTCGCGGACGCGCCTGACGCCGGCCAGCCCCGGGAAGGCCTCCGGATCGTCCAGCACGAAGGCGTGGGTCGAGCCCGAATCGAACCAGACGTCGAGGACGTCGGTGACCTTCTCGTAGGCCTCCGGGTCGTGGTCGGGCGCCAGGAAGCGCTGCGCGGCGTCGTCCCGGAACCACGCATCGGCGCCCTCCGCGGCGAAGGCGTCGCGGATCCGGGCGTTGACGCGCGCGTCCTTCAGGATCTCGGCCGTCTCGCGATGGACGAAGACGGTGATCGGCACGCCCCAGGCGCGCTGGCGCGAGACCACCCAGTCCGGCCGGTTGCCGACCATGCCGGTGATTCGGTTTTTTCCTTGTGTCGGCACCCACTGGGTATCGTCGATGCCCTTCAGCGCCACCTCGCGCAGGGTCTGATTGCCCAGGCTCGCCGTGGGCCTGTCCATGGCGATGAACCATTGCGGGGTGTTGCGGAAGATCACCGGCTTCTTGGACCGCCAGGAATGCGGGTACTGGTGGCGCAGCACGCCGCGGGCGACCAGTGCCCCGGCCTCCGTCAGCGCGGCGATGACCGCCTTGTTGGCGTCGCCCTTCTCGCCCTTGGCGGTGAGCACGCGGGTGCCGGTGAAGCCCGGGGCGGCCTCCGTGAGCACGCTGTCGGCATCGACCGTGTAGGGGATGGTCGGGTCGATGCCGCGCTCGCGCAGCAGCCGGCCGCTCGCCATCCAGAGCTCGAAATCCTCGCGGCCGTGGCTCGGCGCCGTGTGGACGAAGCCCGTACCGGATTCGTCGGTGACATGGTCGCCGTCGAGCATCGGCACGGCGAAGCCGTAGCCGAGCCTGGCCAGGGGATGGTCGAGGGTGAGGGCGGCGAGCATCGCCGGGCTCACGTCGCCGACACGCTCGAACGCCTCGACCCGGGCGGCCTTGAACACGGAGGCGGCCAGGCTGTCGGCCAGCACGTAGGTCTGGCCGGGGGTCGCCCAGTTGTCGGCCGGCGCGTCGGTGATCCGGTACAGGCCGTAGGCGATCTTTTTCGAGAAGGCGACGGCGCGGTTGCCGGGGATCGTCCAGGGGGTTGTCGTCCAGATCACCACCCGGGCCGCCGCGAGGTCGCCCGCGGCGCCGGAGCGGATCGGAAACGCACAGAAGATCGTGTCGCTGACGTGCTCCTCGTACTCGACCTCCGCCTCGGCGAGCGCGGTCTTCTCGACCACCGACCACATCACCGGCTTGGAGCCGCGATAGAGCTGGCCGCTCATGGAGAACTTCATCAGCTCGTCGGCGATCACGGCCTCGGCCGGGAACGCCATCGTGGCGTAGGGATGATCCCAGTCGCCGGTGACGCCGAGCCGCTTGAACTCCGCGCGCTGCACGTCGAGCCACTGGGCCGCGAAGGTCCGGCATTCCTGCCGGAACTCGATCACCGGCACGTCGTCCTTGTTGCGGCCCTTGGCGCGGTACTGCTCCTCGATCTTCCACTCGATCGGCAGGCCGTGGCAGTCCCAGCCCGGGACGTAGTTGGCGTCGAACCCGAGGGCGGTCTGCGAACGGACCACCACGTCCTTGAGGATCTTGTTGAGTGCCGTGCCGATGTGGATGTTGCCGTTGGCATAGGGCGGGCCGTCGTGGAGCACGAATTTCGGCCGGCCCTGGCCGCGGGCGCGCAGCTTCCCGTAGAGGTCCATCTGGTTCCAACGCTCGATGAACAGCGGCTCGCGCACCGGCAGGCCGGCGCGCATCGGGAACTCGGTCTGCGGCAGGAACAGGGTCTTGGAATAGTCGCGGGCGGGCGCGGTCTCGGGGGCGGTCATCGGGTCTCGCATCGGCGGTCGGGCCGGCGGCAGGCCGGCGGCAGCGGGTCAGGCGGCAGGAGGATCCCGGACCTCCGCACGGCCGCGCCGAAGCGGGCTCTCAGGCGGAGGCCGGGCCGGTAATTCGAATCGGGCGGCCAAGGCCGCGCAGGGCGCGCGAAGCGGGCATGACGGTTCTCTATCAGCCGCCCCGGCCCGAGACCAGCGGCAGCGCGGATCACGCACCCGTGACCGCCGATGGGACCAATCGGCGCCTGAACCGTTGAACAGGCACATCCTTCGCGCCCCGAACCGGCGCGGAGACGTCCCAGAACGCACGACCGGAGCAGACCCATGAAGAAGCTTCTGATCACGACCCTCGCCCTCGCGCCGATCGCCTTCGCGGGGGCCGCGCAGGCCCAGGGCACGGTCCGCGGCGCGCAGCGCGGTGCCGAAGACGGTGCGGCCGCGGCCGGCCCGGTCGGCGGGGTCGTCGGTGGCGCGGTGGGCGCAGCCACCGGCACGGTCGGCGGCGTCCTCGGGACGGATCCCGATCCGGCCCGTCGCGCCCGCGAGAACCGCCGCGAGGAGCGGATGGAGCGCCAGGAGCGTCTCGGCCGCTAAGTCAGCCGGTCCGTGGCGGGCCGTCTCAGGCGGCCGGCCGCGCCTCCCGGCGGATCGTCTCCTGCGCCAGGAGGTACAGGCCCGAGCCGACGACGATCATGGCCCCCGCCACGGTCCAGCGGCTCGGGACGTCGCCGAACAGGAGGAAGCCCAGCGTCACCGACCACAGCAGCTGCGTGTAGATGAACGGCGCCAGCACGTTGGCCGGCGCCCGGGCATGGGCCATCACCAGCAGCCAGTGGCCGAGGGTCCCGAACAGCGCGACCCCGAACAGCAGCGCCCAGTGGGTCAGGCTCGCCGGGTTCGTCCAGATCCAGGGCAGGAGCGGGGCCATCAGCGCGAGCCCCGCGAGCCCGGTGTAGAACATGGTCGTGGCGGTCGAGTCGTAGGCTGCAAGCTTGCGCGTGATGATCGCGTAGAAGGCGTAGACCACCACGTTGGCGACGCAGAGCAGAGCGGCCGGATGCATCCCGCCGATTCCCGGCCGCACGATCACCAGCACGCCCAAGAAGCCGACCCCGATCACCGCGAGCCGCGCCCGCGACGACCATTCGCCGAGCAGCGGACCGGCGAGCAGTGCCACCGTCAGCGGAGCGGCGAACTGGATCGAGATCGTCTCGGCGAGTTGCAGGTACCGCAGCGCCAGGAAGTTCAGGGCCGTGGAGGCGAAGAGCAGCAGCGAGCGGACGATCTGCAGGGGCAGGCGCCGGCTCTTGACGACACCCGGCGTGCGCACCGGGTTGATGAACAGCGAGATCATCGCCACGCTCGCCGCGTAGCGCATGAAGGTGGTGACCAGCGGGTCGACGCCGGCTCGCGCCAGGGTCTTGCCGCAGGCATCCAGGCTCGCGAAGAACGCGACCGCCCCGCACATCAGGGCGATGCCGACGATCCGTCGACGGCCGGCGAGGTCGGCCTCCGGAGCGGCGCGTGCCGGGGCGCCGTCATCGGGAACGGAGGTCGCGACCTGCGTGCTCATGCCTGACCAATCTCGGTAGTGGCCACTTTCGTGCCACGCCCGGAATAGCCGCGGTATCCGCCGTCGCGCAGGGGAACCATGCAGCCGGCACGGCCGGCCCGCGCGGGCGGGGCTCAGCGCCGGGCCGAGGCCTTCTCGGCGGAGGCGGTCTTGTCGGCGGAAGCGGTCTTGGCCGCCGCCTTGGCGAGCTTCGGCTTCGGCGGCGCCGCCCCGGCGATCAGGGCGGCCAGATGCGACTGATCGAGCCCCGATGCGGCGCGCGCGGCCGCCACCGGAACCGGCGGCGTCACGGGCGCGGGCGCGAGCGAGGCGGTACGCTCGACCCGCCGCGGCTCGATGGAGCCGGTCGCGACCGGATCGGGTATGCTGGCGGCAACCGGGATCGGCGCCGGCGAGTCGCGCTGCACGCGCAGGGTCCAATGGGCGGCGGTGGAGAGGGCGGCGATGCCGAGGATCGCCTTGATGCCGCCGGTGAGCAGGGCTCGCATGGTCGTCAGGCCCGAGAGAACGCGGTTACGCGGAACCGGATCCCCGGCCCCCACGCATCATCGCGCCGGAGCGTGAACGAAGCCGCAATCGCCGCGACCGGCCCCGTCCCGGAACGGGGCATTCCTCTCCGCAGGAGCGGCCTGGCGCAGGGTGGTGGCAATCAATGTGGGCCTTGCGCCGAACCCGCGGTTCCTGTTCCCCGCGCTCCCGACACTCCTGCAGCGACTCGGCCCACTGAGCCTCACAGGAACGGCCCAGAGAACTGGTCCGGACCGCCCCGTCACTGCCGACCCCGCCACCATGCAGGCCCGAGCGGGCTCGCGAAACCTTCAGGCGCATCGGCCGCTGGGGACAGCCCGTGTAGAGGGTGGCAGCCGAGCCGGCAACAGAGGCGGGACCGTTTCCGCGGCCTCCGCGGCGATCAGCGCTCCGCCGCGGCCGCGGCGAAGCGTATCAGCGCGGCGATCTCCGCCGCACCGCCCTCCGCGGCGAGGTGCCGGTAGAGCGCCGCATAGCCGGCGAAGACCTGCCGTCCGGCCGGGTCGGCCCCGAGGAAATCGGCGATCTCCTCCATCTCGGGCGCCCAGCGATAGGCCTTCGGCGCCATGTCGGGCAGGCCCTTGGCGAACCGGGCCAGCAGCGCCGGCTCGTTCTCGGCCAGTTCGGCCAGCAGCGCCTCGCCGGCGCCGGCGCGCTCGGCGGCGCCGATCATGAGCGCGGCGAGCGCCGTCAGGCCCTTGTTGAGGCCGGCATAGCTCATCTTGAGGCTGGAGGCCGCGCCGACCGCGCCGGGACAGACGCGCAGGTCGAGTCCGAGGTCACGCAGCACCAGCGCCGGGGCGGTCTCGGGACCCGAGACGTAGACGCGCGGTCCCCGGGCGCCGGGCTTCGGCGGCAGGCCCAGGATCGCCCCGTCGAGGAACGGCGTGCCGGTGGCCGCGACGATCCCGGCGATGCGCCCGACCGTCGCCGGGCTCACGGCGTTGGCGTCGATGTAGACCGGCTTCCGCGCGGCTGCCGCGAGGGCGGGTGCGAGGCGGCGGGCGAGCGCCTCCGCGTCGGCGGGGGGCACGATCGCGAGCAGGAGGTCGGCGGCGGCGAGGTCGCCGTCGCCGGCATGCGCCATGCCGGCAGCCTCGGCCCGGGCGCGGCTTTGAGGCCCGCGTCCGTCCAGGGAGGTCAGCACGCGCGCGCCATGCTCGGCGAGCCGGGCTCCGATGGCGCTGCCCATGGCGCCCGGGGCGATCACCGCGATGGTGGGCACCGCGATGGTGGACACGGAACGCCTCCGGGGCTTCGGATGCTACCGCAGCGAGCCGCAGAACCGCTGGATGCGCCGGCAGGCCTCCTCCAGCACCGCGTTCGACGTCGCGTAGGAGATGCGCAGGTTCGGGCCGAGCCCGAAGGCCGAGCCGTGGACCGCGGCCACGCCCTCGGCCTGGAGCAGCTCCATGACGAAATCCTCGTCGGTCTCGATGGTCTTGCCGGCTTCCGTCTTCTTGCCGATCAGCGCCGCACAGGACGGGTAGACGTAGAACGCGCCCTCGGGCGTCGGGCAGGTCAGGCCGTTGGTCTGGTTGAGCATCGACACGACGAGGTCGCGCCGGCCCTGGAAGGCCGTGCGGAACGTCTCCAGATGGTCCTGCGGGCCGTCGAGGGCGGCGACCGCGGCCCATTGCGCAATCGTGCTCGCCCCCGAGGTCTGCTGGCCCTGGACGAAATCCATCGCCTTGATGAGCGTCTCCGGACCGGCCGCGTAGCCGATGCGCCAGCCGGTCATGGCGTAGCCCTTCGAGACGCCGTTCATGGTCAGCGTGCGGTCCACGAGTTGCGGCTCGACCTGGGCCGGGGTGACGAATTCGAAGTCGCCGTAGGTCAGGTGCTCGTAGATGTCGTCGGTGAGGATGTGCACGTCCGGGTAGCGGAGCAGCACGTCGGTGAGCGCCTTCATCTCGGCGCGGGAATAGGCGGCCCCGGAGGGGTTCGAGGGCGAGTTGAGGACGATCCACTTGGTCTTCGGGGTGAGCACCCGGTCGAGTTCCTCGGCCTGGAGCTTGAAGCCGTTGGCCATGTCGGCATCGGCGAAGACCGGCGTGCCGCCGCACAGGCCGACCATCTCCGGGTAGGAGACCCAGTAGGGGCGGGGGATCACCACCTCGTCGCCCGGGTTCAGGGTGGCGAGGAACGCGTTGTACAGGACCTGCTTGCCGCCGGTGCCCACGATGGTCTGAGAAACCTTGTAGTCGAGCCCGTTCTCGCGCTTGAACTTGCGCACGATCGCCTCGCGCAGGGGCACGATGCCGGAGACCGGCGGGTAGCGGGTCTCGTTCCGGTGGATCGCGTCGATCGCCGCCTGCTTGATATGCTCGGGCGTGTCGAAATCCGGCTCGCCCACCGACAGGCTGATGACGTCGACGCCCGACGCCTTCAGGTCCCGGGCCTTCTGGGTCATCACGATGGTCGCGGACGGCTTCACCCGCGAGAGGACGTCGGCGAGGAGAGCCATGGCGTGCGGTGCTCCGGATTTTCGTGGGCGACGGAGGCCCGTGCGCCGCACCTGCTGCGGCGCGGCGGACCCTAGGCCCGGGACGCTGAGCCGGCAAGGCGGTGCGCGGCACCAAGCTGGATCTCGCGCCCGGCGCGCCGTGCAGGTCTCTCCTGCGCGGCCGCTCTCGCTTTGCGGGATCGTCGATACCAGATCCTGTCCATGACCCCGCTCTCCGTCCTCGACCTCTCCTTCGTCAGCGCCGATTCGACCCCCGCGCAGGCGCTGCACGACACCCTGGCGCTCGCCCGCCACGTCGACGGCCTCGGCTACCGGCGCTACTGGCTCGCCGAGCACCATGCCCTGCCCAACGTGGCGAGCCCGGCCCCCGAGATCATGATCGGCCAGATCGCCGCCGCGACCCGGACCCTGCGGGTCGGCTCGGGCGGGATCATGCTGCCGAACCACGCGCCGCTGATGGTGGCTGAGCGCTTTCGGGTGCTGGAGGCCCTGTTCCCGGGCCGGATCGATCTCGGTCTCGGCCGGGCACCGGGCACGGACGGCCTCACCGCGCGGGCGCTGCGCCGCCGCGAGGCCCCGGGAGAGGCCGGGGGCGACGACTTCCTCGACCGCCTGCAGGAACTGCTGTTCTGGGACGGCGGCTTTCCGGAGGGGCACCCGTTCGGGCGGATCGAGGCAAGCCCCGCGGGGGTGCCGCTGCCACCGATCTTCCTGCTCGGCTCTTCCGACTACAGCGCCCGGCTCGCGAGCGAGATCGGCTGCGGCTTCGGCTTCGCCCAGCACTTCTCGGGGATGCCGGCCGAGGCGCCGATGCTGGATTACCGCCATCGGTTCCAGCCGACGCGGCTCGGCGCGAAGCCCCACGCGATCCTGGCGGTGGCGGCGATCTGCGCGCCCACGGATGCGGAGGCCGAGCGCCTGGCGTCCAGCGCCCGGCTGGCGACCCTGCGGCGGGAGCGGGGCGAGTACCGGCCGCTGCCGAGCCTCGCCGAGGCGCTGGCCTACCCGTATTCCGACGCCGAGCGGATGCAGATCGCGCGCGGCGGCGACCGGCTTCACGTGGGCGGTCCCGAGACCCTGCGGGCTCGGCTCGCCGACATGGTGGCGCGGACGCAGGCCGACGAGCTGATGGTCGTGACGGCCATTCCCGATCAGGCCGCGCGGCACGAATCCTACGCGCTGCTGGCCCAGGCCTGGGGGCTCGGCGTCGCCTCACAGGCGGCCTGACGGTCCCAGGTTCCCAAAGGGCGCAGCCCTTTGGCGGGTCGGCAGGGCGGAGCCCTGACAGATCGGGCGAAGCCCGACCATCGGGCCAAGCCCGCTAGCAGGGCGCCGCCCTGCACCCGCAAAAGGTCTCGGACCTTTTGAAACCGGAACTTCAACGTCCGAACAGGCGACCGAGGCGGGCCAGGAAGCCGGGGGCCGCCCCGGGCTTCGGGCTCGATGCGACCCTGGCGGGCTCCGCCTGCGGCGCCAGGACAAGCCCGAGGGCCGCCGTGTCGGTGGTCTCGCGGTCGATCAGGATCAGGCTGCCGGTCTCGCGGTTCTCCGCGTAGGCGTCGACCGCCACCGCCCGGTCGAGGCGCAGGGCCACGTCGGCGATGTCGTTGGCCGACAGGCGCTCGGCTGGGCCGGGCCGGCCGGTCTCGGGATCGATGCGCGAGACGATCCGCTCCACGGTCGCGGTGACCGTGGCGGTGCCGATCTTGGCGAACAGGCTGGCGCCCGGGCTCAGATCGGTCTCGGCCGCCCAGAACAGGCGGGCGTCGAGGGTCTCGGTGACCCGCATCGGCGCGTCGGTGGCGACGATCACCTGCCCGCGGGAGGCGTCGATCTGGTCGGCCAGCACCAGGGTCACCGACTCATCCTCGCCGGCCTCGGGCAGATCGCCGTCGGCAGTGTAGATCCGCGCCACCGTGGAGGTCCGGCCGGAGGGCTGGACCGTCACCGAGTCGCCCGGCCGCACCCGGCCGCTGGCGATCCGGCCGCTGTAGCCGCGGAACTCGGAATTGGGCCGGTTGACCCACTGCACCGCCATGCGGAACGGCGCGTTCAGCGCCTCCGCGCGGACCGGCACCGTCTCCAGGTAGGCGAGCAGCGGGCCGCCCGTGTACCAGGGCGCCGCGATGCCCGGCTCCACGACGTTGTCGCCGTTCTTGGCCGAGAGCGGGATCGCCTTGACCTCGGAGAAATTGAGATCCCGGGCGAAGTCCGAGAAACCCGCCACGATGCCGTCGAAGGTGCCCTGCGCCCAGCCGGCGAGGTCCATCTTGTTCACCGCCAGCACCACACGGCGGATGCCGAGATTGGAGACCAGCAGCGCGTGGCGCCGGGTCTGGCGGGTCAGGCCCTGGCGGGCATCGACCAGGATCACCGCCACGTCCGCCGTCGAGGCGCCGGTGGCCATGTTGCGGGTGTACTGCTCGTGGCCGGGCGTGTCGGCGACGATGAAGGAGCGCCTGTCGGTGGAGAAGAACCGGTAGGCGACGTCGATGGTGATGCCCTGCTCGCGCTCGGCCTGGAGGCCGTCCACCAGCAGCGCGAGATCCACCTCCTGCCCCTGCGTCCCGTGCTTGCGCGAGTCGCGCTGGAGCGCCGAGATCTGGTCGTCGAAGATCTGCTTGGTGTCGTGCAGGAGCCGCCCGATCAGGGTCGACTTGCCGTCATCCACCGAGCCGCAGGCGATGAAGCGCAGCACCGCCTTGCTGCGGTGGGCGGTCAGGAAGGCCGCATAGCCGGAGGCGCGGTCGGCGAAAGCCGTGGGAGCCTGGTGGACGGTCATCAGAAATAGCCCTCCTGCTTCTTGCGCTCCATGGCGCCGGCGCCGTCCTTGTCGATCACCCGGCCTTGCCGCTCCGAGGTGCGGGCGGCCAACGTCTCGCCGATGATCTCCGGCAAGGTCGCGGCGTCGCTCTCCACCGCGCCGGTGAGCGGGTAGCAGCCGAGGGTGCGGAAGCGGACGAGGCGCTGCTGCGGGGCCTCGCCGGGGGCGAGCGGCAGGCGCCCGTCGTCGACCATGATGAGCTGGCCGTCGCGCTCCACGACGGGCCGCTCCTTGGCGAAGTAGAGCGGCACGATCGGAATGTTTTCCTGCTCGATGTAGAGCCAGATATCGAGCTCGGTCCAGTTGGACAGCGGGAAGACCCGCAGGGACTCGCCGCGCTTCTTCTTGAGATTGTAGAGGTGCCAGGGCTCCGCGCGCTGGCGCTTGGGATCCCAGCGGTGCTGCGCGGTACGCAGGGAGATGATCCGCTCCTTGGCGCGGCTCGCCTCCTCGTCGCGGCGGGCGCCCCCGAAAGCGGCGTCGAACTTGTGCTTGTCCAGCGCCTGCCGCAGGGCCTGCGTCTTCATCACGTCGGTGTGGACCTCGGAACCGTGGCTCACCGGTCCGACCCCGCGGGCGAGCCCGTCCGGGTTGGTGTGGATCAGGAGGTCGAGGCCGAGCTCCTTCGCGCGGGCGTCGCGGAAGGCGATCATCTCGCGGAACTTCCACGTGGTGTCGACGTGGAGCAGCGGGAACGGCAGACGGCCCGGCGCGAAGGCCTTGAGGGCGAGGTGCAGCAGGACGGAAGAGTCCTTGCCGATCGAGTAGAGCATCACCGGGTTCTCGGTCTCGGCGACCGTCTCCCGGAAGATGTGGATGGCCTCGGCCTCCAGCCGCTTGAGGTGGCTGAGGCGGTCGGCGGTGGTCGGTACGGGCATCGTGGCGCTCGGCGGCACGGCGGCGGCGAGGGCGGCGCTCATCGGGCGAACTCCGGCTGGCGGGTCTGATTCGGGGTGGTCTCGAAGGCGGCGGCCTCACGGGCTGCAGGCTCAAGGATTGCAGGCTCCTGGCCCGGCTGCACCGACGCGCCGGGTCGTCCGACGTGCAGGCCGCATTCCTTCTTGTCTTCCTGCTCCCACCACCAGCGGCCGGCCCGTTCCGGCTCGCCGAGCTTCACCGCGCGGGTGCAGGGGGCGCAGCCGATCGACGGGAAGCCGCGGTCGTGCAGGACGTTGTAGGGGACGAAGTTGTCGCGCACGAAGCCGTCGACCCGCGCCCGCGACCAGTCGGCCAGCGGGTTCAGCTTGATCAGCCCGCGGTCCGCGTCGAACGCGGCGAGCGGCGTCTCGGCCCGATTGGCGGACTGGCCGGCCCGCAGCCCGGTGAGCCAGCCGACCGCGCCGGCGAGGGCGCGGCCCAGCGGCTCGACCTTGCGGAAGCCGCAGCAGGCCTGCCGGGCGGCCACCGAGCGCCGGAAGCCGTTGATGCCCTCGGTCCGCACGAAGTCCTCCGCGGCAGCCCGCTCGGGCGCGTAGGCGGCGATCCGGATTCCGTACGCCGATTCGGTCTCGGCCCAGGTGTCATAGGTCTCGGCGAACAGGCGGCCGGTATCGAGGGTGACGATCTCGACGCGCCCTTTCGCGAGGCCCGCCATGGCCAGCGCGTGGGTCAACGCCTGATCCTCGACCCCGAGACTCGTGGTGAAGACGAGCCGGCCGGGGATCTCGGCGGCGATCAAATGGAGTCGACCTGGAAGGTCAAGCGCGGACAGCCGCTCCGCAAGGGCTTCGCCCGTTTGTCGGTCCGGACGGGTCATCGCGCCATGTCCCGGGGTTTGCGGGGAGGAAAGGCCGCGGCCTGCGCCGTGCCTGTTGTCGAGGGGTCGAAATGTTCGCTATACCGAACGAAGTCAAGGCGCTCAGGTGCCCTTGCCGGGGTCGGATCGGCGGTTCGGCGTGCGGTTGCGCACAACATCCCGCACCGTCGGCCCGGGCTCGAGGTAAAAGATTCTTCTCACTGGCACCGGTAGCCTCGTATATGCACCCGCGCCTCTCGCGCGGCGGAAGCCCACGGAGACAGCTTTGGACGCGATCGATCTGAAGATTCTCGCCCTGCTGCAGACCGACGCGACGCTCTCCATCGCGGCGATCGGCGAGCGCGTGGGCCTGTCGCAGACCCCGTGCTGGAAGCGGATCCAGAAGCTGGAGGCCGACGGGGTCATCGACCGGCGCGTGGCGGTGCTCGATCCGGTCAAGCTCGGCCTCGGGCTGACGGTGTTCGTCTCCATCGAGACCGCCGACCATTCCCAGGAGTGGCTGCAGCGCTTCGCCGCAACCGTCTCGGCCATGCCTGAGGTGCTCGAGTTCTACCGGATGGCGGGCGACGTGGATTACATGCTGCGGGTCGTGGTCGCCGACATGCAGGCTTATGACAGCTTCTACAAGCACCTCATCGCGGTGCTGCCCCTCAAGAACGTCACCTCCCGATTCGCCATGGAGAAGGTGAAGTCCACCACCGCCCTCCCGCTGCCGGCGCCCCCGAAGAACGGGCGGCACCTGCCCGGGACGGCCCCCGTCCTCTCCGTGGTCGGAGAATAATGTTCTCTTTTTTCGCAGCGCAGCGAATGTGATGTCCTAAACTCCGCCCGTTCTGCAAAACGAACGTTTCTCGATTGACTCCGGCCGCGTTGGCCCCGACATGGTCCCGTAATGTCCCGCCAGAATCTCCTCCCGCGCACCGCCCCGTTCGGCGACGGCGAGCGCGCCAGCCTCGATGCGGTGCTCGGCGCCGCGAGCCCCACGCAACGCGCATGGCTGGCCGGCTTCCTGGCGGGCCTCGACGCCGCCGGCGGTCAGCCCGCCGCGGTGCCGGCCGCCCCACCCAAGGCCGCCGCGCCGCTGACGGTGATCTACGCGAGCGAATCGGGGAATTCCGAAGCGCTCGCCGGCAACGTCGCCAAGCTGGCGCGCAAGCAGGGCTTCAAGCCGAAGGTCGTGGACTTTGCCGACCTCGACATCGCGACCCTGCCCAAGGCCGGCAAGCTCATCGCCATCGCGGCCACCTGGGGCGAGGGCGAGCCGCCGGCCCGAGCCGTGCGGGCCTACGGCGAACTGATGGGGGAGGGCGCTCCGCGCCTCGACGGCGTCGAGTTCGCGGTCCTGTCGCTTGGGGACACCTCCTACGCGGAGTTCTGTGCCATCGGGAAGGCGCTCGACGCGCGCTTCGAGGCCCTGGGGGGTCGGCGCGCCGCCGGGCGCGCCGACCTCGACCTCGACTTCGAGAAGCCCGCCGCCGACTGGATCAAGGGTGCGCTGAAGGCGCTCGCCCCGGTGGACACGTCCGACAACGTCGTGGCGGTGGACTTCGCCCGCGCCGCCGCCGGCGAGGACGACGAGGCCGAGCCGAGCCGCGAGCCCGTGGTGGTCGAGGTCGTCGAGCACGTGAACCTCAACTCCTCGCGCTCCGACAAGGAGACGATCCACCTCGCGCTCGCCTTCGAGGACGGCGCGCCGGCCTACGAGCCAGGCGACTCGCTGGAGATCTTCCCCGAGAACGATCCGCAGCTCGTGGACGAGATCCTGAACGCCGCGGGTCTCTCGGGCGACGAGGCCCTGCGCAAGGCGCTGCTCGCCGAGCGGGACATCACCACGCTCTCGGCCGCCACGATCGAGCGGTTCGTGAAGGCCACCGGCCACACGGAGGCGCAGACGCTGATCGACAGCGGCGAGGCCAAGGCCTGGATCGAGGGCCGGCACCTGATCGACCTGCTGGAGACCTACCCGGCCAAGCTCACGCCCGAGCACGTGACCACGATCACCCGGCCGCTGCCGCCGCGGGCCTACTCGATCGCCTCCTCGCGCAAGGAGGTGGGCGACGAGGTCCATCTCGCCATCGCGGCGGTGCGCTACGAGACCCACGGACGCGCTCGCTCGGGCGTCGCCTCGGTCCACGTCGCCGACCGGATCCGCGACGGCGCCAAGCTGCGGGTGCGGCTGAAGCCGAACCGGCATTTCCGCCTGCCGCAGGATCCGGCTACCGACATCATCATGGTCGGCCCTGGCACCGGCGTCGCGCCGTTCCGCGCCTTCGTGCAGGAGCGCCGGGCGATCGAGGCCCCGGGGCGGTCGTGGCTGTTCTTCGGCGACCGGCACTTCACCCACGACTTCCTGTACCAGCTCGAGTGGCAGGACGCCCTGGAGGACGGGTCGCTGACCAAGATCGACGTGGCCTTCTCGCGGGACCAGCCGGAAAAGGTCTACGTGCAGGACCGGATCACCCAGCACGCCGCGGAGCTGGTCTCCTGGCTCGATGGGGGCGCGCATCTCTACGTCTGCGGCGATGCCAAGGCCATGGCCAAGGACGTGCGGGCCGCTCTGGTAAAGGCCTACGAGACCACCAAGGGCCTGAGCGCTGCCGACGCGGAGGCGCAGGTCGCGTCGCTGGAGCGCAGCCACCGGTACCAGCAGGACGTTTACTAACGGAGCGGCCTTCCGAGGCCGCAGGATCGAGATTGCAGCGGAGCAGGACGGGGCGCGGGTCCCCTCTCCCGTGCGGGAGAGGGACAGGGTGAGGGATCCAGGTCTTTCCGGAGAGGGCGCATCCCTCACCCCGACCCTCTCCCGCACGGGAGAGGGGGACCGTCGCGGATCCCGCCCCCTTCCGTGAACCGGCACGCGTTCCGCTCGGCACCCATCCCTGACGCGCGGGGTGGGAGACGCGTTCAGACAGACGGATTCACCCCATGGACGACCACAGCCCCCGCGACGCCGCCGAGCCCCCGAACCCCGCCCCGGCCAAGCGCGTCTACGAGACCCCGCCGACCGCGCGTCCGATCACGGACGCCGAGGCCGCGCGCGCGGAGAAACTCGCGGCGAACGAGCACATCAAGATCGCCAGCGGCTACCTGCGCGGCACCCTGGCGGACGGCCTTCTTGCGCACGCCACCGGGGCGATCTCGGAGGATGACGGGCAGCTCGTGAAGTTCCACGGGATGTACCTGCAGGACGACCGCGACCTGCGCCCCGAACGCACCAAGAAGAAGCTCGACAAGGCCTACAGCTTCATGATCCGCCTGCGCATCGCTGGCGGCGTCATCAGCCCGAAGCAGTGGCTGGTCCTCGACGACATCGCCCGGACCTACGCGGGCGGGGCGCTGCGCGCGACCACGCGCCAGACCTTCCAGTACCACGGCGTGATCAAGTCGAACCTCAAGCGCACGATGGCGGCCATCGACGCGGCGCTCCTCGACACGATCGCGGCCTGCGGCGACGTCAACCGCAACGTCATGGCGGCGACGAACCCGGCTCAGGTCGGCGCCCACAAGGCCGCCTACCAGCTCGCCAAGGAGATCTCCGACTCGCTGCTGCCGAAGACCAGCGCGTGGCGCGAGATCTGGCTCGACGGCGAGCGCGTGGTCGGCGGCGAGGACGAGGCCGAGGTCGAGCCGGTCTACGGCCGGACCTACCTGCCGCGGAAGTTCAAGACCGTCGTGGCGGTGCCGCCCTCCAACGAGGTCGACATCTTCGCCCACGACCTCGGCTTCATCGCGATCCTCGACAAGAAGAATCGGGTCACCGGCTGGAACGTGACGGTGGGCGGCGGCATGGGCATGACCCACGGCGAGCCCGACAC
Organism: Methylobacterium sp. P3_A11; assembly: GCF_056403155.1. NCBI lineage: Bacteria > Pseudomonadati > Pseudomonadota > Alphaproteobacteria > Hyphomicrobiales > Methylobacteriaceae > Methylobacterium > Methylobacterium sp. P3_A11. Next base: position 40,254 of record NZ_JBFUGA010000017.1, on the reverse strand, counting down.
CTTCCCGCGCACCGCCGACGTGATGGGCTTCGTGGCTCCTGAGGACGCCATCAAGGTCGCCGAGGCGGTGATGACCGTCCAGCGCGACTGGGGCAACCGCAAGAACCGCAAGAACGCCCGGCTCAAGTACACGATCGAGCGCTACGGGCTCGACGCCTTCCGGGCCGAGGTCGAGAAGCGCGTCGGCAAGACGCTCGGCGCGCCCAAGCCCTTCACCTTCACGGGCAACGGCGACCGCTACGGCTGGGTCGCGGGCGACGACGGCCGCCACCACCTGACGCTCTACGTGCCGGCGGGCCGGATCAAGGACATCGAGGGCGGCCCGCAGTTCCTCTCGGGGCTGCGCCGCATCGCCGAGGTGCACCAGGGCGATTTCCGCCTCACCGGCAACCAGAACGTCATCATCGCCAACGTCCCGGCCGAGAAGCGCGCCGAGATCGACGCGCTCGTCGACGAATACGGCCTGACCCGGGGCGCGAGCGCGCTCCGGCGCAGCTCGCTCGCCTGCGTGGCCCTGCCGACCTGCGGCCTCGCGCTGGCCGAGAGCGAGCGTTACCTGCCGGACCTGATGACCGAGCTGGAGGAGAGCCTCGCCTCCCACGGGCTCGCCGAGGAGGAGATCACGATCCGCTCCACCGGCTGCCCGAACGGCTGCGCACGGCCGTTCATCGCCGAGATCGGCCTCGTGGGCCGCGGCCCCGAGCGCTACCACCTCTACCTGGGCGCCGCCCATGACGGCTCGCGCCTGAGCAAGCTCTACCGGGAGGACGTGGCGGCCGCCGAGATCCGCGACACCCTCGACCCGCTCTTCGCCGACTACGCCAAGGGCCGGCAGCCGGGCGAGCATTTCGGCGACTACCTGATCCGCGCCGGCCACGTGGCCAAGACCACCAACGGCCCGGACTTCCACGAGCGGACCGGCGCCCTCAAGCCGGCCGCGAACGCTTGAGAGCGCGGCCTGCGCATATCCGGGTGCCCGGATCTGCACAGGGCCCACGGCTGCGCGGGGTGGGCGCCGAGAGGGGTTGGCGCGCAATCCCCGGACGGTCCCGCAATTCGCCGGCCCGCGCCGTCCTTCCGGCGCGGCGCAGCCGCATACCGGGCGTGGGTGTCGGTTCGCGAACCTGCGGGAGGGGTCATCTCCCCCTGCGAGCGCGGCGCGTGTCGGCCGGGCCTCGGTCTGGCCGGCCCTGAGCCCGCCGGGGTGCCGCCCCCTGGCCGGAAGGCTCGGAACCTCATCCCGGTCGTACCCGATGCCCCCACCGCTCCCCCATGCCGGATCGACTCCGCGATCCGATGAGAATGAACGTTCATTGACATGAGAATGAACGTTCATTATACAGCGAGGGCAATCAGGAGCGCGCGATGGCTCTCACGTTCGAAGGCCGCTGGTCCGATCTCGATGCGGAGCGTTACGGCGCCCGCGGTCCGGGTGTCCTCGCCCACGCCCGCGCGGTCTGCACCCCCGCCAATCTGACGTTCGCGGCCGCGGTGGCGCTGGCCTGGATGGCACTGATCGGCTGGACCGGGGCGGGTCCGGAGGGCTGGCAGGCCCGGCTCTGCGCGGATCTCCATCAGGGGCCGCAGGCCTGCGCAGCCACGGCGATCGGCAAGGACCAGAGCCGCATCGCGCCCGTCGCCTTCGCGGCGCAGACCGCACGGTGACCCTCTCCGCGGCGGTCGACACGCGCGGCGGTCCGGCCGCCCGGCGCGAGCACATCCTCGACGCCGCCGAGACCTGTTTCGCGCGCAACGGATTCCATCGCACGACCATGCAGGACCTCGCCCGCGAGGCCGCGATGAGTCCGGGCAATGTCTATCGCTACTTCGACTCCAAGGAGGCCCTGGTCCTCGGGCTGGTGGAGCGGGAACGCGAGCGTGGCAGCCATCTGGTCGCCGAGATGGAGGGCAACGGCGACCGGCGCGGGGCACTGCTCAGCATCATCGCGCGCTACTTCGTGTCCATCACCCGCGAGGCCGCGATCCTCCGGGTGGAGATCTGGTCGGAATCGACGCGCAATCCCGCCATCGCCGCCATGACGGAGCGGACGGAATCCGAGACCCGTGCGTGGTTCGTCGAAACGCTGTCGGCGCTCGCCACGGCGCCGGACTGCGATCCGGAGGCGCTGTACGTCCTGCTCGCGCCGTTGATGCGCGGCATCGTCGTCGGCCGCGCCGCGCTGCCGGGTTTCGACGTGACGGCGGCCGTGGCGCAGCTTCACGCGCTGCTGGATGCGGGCCTCGACGGCCGCCTGCCGCGCCCCGGAGATGCGCGTTCGCCTGCGGCTCGCTGATCCGCGTCCGCGCCGGACGCCGTGACGGAGCATGGGAGGCCGTCGTGGCCCACAAGGCCGAGGACAGCTCCTTCCCCGATCGCGCGCCGACACCGGCGCGCGGTACACCGGCCGGTCCGCAATCCCCCCCTCATGCGGGCCGGCCGGTCGTGTCCGAGGCCGCCCGCGCCTTCAACCCGCGCGCGATTCGGGTTCGACACCGTAACCACATACACGCAAAAGTAGGTAGGCTGGAGGTGTTTTAATATATCCCTCCCCAATTCGTGCCATTTCCGCCACATTCCAACGATGGATGCGCATTCCGGCGCCCAGGATACGCATCGCCGTTGAGATGATCGGGCCGATTCATTCTAGGAGTACGTCATCGCGCTGGCGCATCACTCCTGAGAACGATTATAAACTATGCTTTCTGGGCGGATTGACGGGGTCGATGGCACGCGCCGTCTCCGCGAGTACTTGAGTTTCTCCCACACGGGACTTGCCACCACCCTTCTGCTCCTGGCCTCGGCGGCTGGTCACGCGCAGGCGCAGACCGAGGAGGTCGCCCTCTCCGAACTCAGCGTGACCGGCACCGGGCCTGCGGCGGAACGGGCCGGTGGACCGGTCGTCGGCTATCGTGCCACGCGCTCGGCTACCGCCACCCGGACCGACACGCCTCTGCGCGACACGCCGCAATCGGTGCAGGTGGTGCCGCGCGACGTCCTCGTCGACCAGCAGGACATCCGTCTGAGCGACGCGCTTCAGAACGTCAGCAGCGTCCAGCCCGGGGGCACGATCCAGGGGCGGAGCGACACCTTCATCATCCGCGGGTTCAGGACCCAGACCTACGCCATCGACGGCGTCCTCCTGAACCAGGCCGGCAACTTCTCCGCGGTGACCCGGGATCTCGCCGACGTGGAGCGGATCGAGGTGCTGAAGGGGCCGGCCTCGGTCCTGTACGGGCGCGGCGATCCGGGCGGCCTGATCAACATCGTCACCCGCCAGCCGACGCTGGCGCCGTCCGGCGACATCAACCTGCAGGCCGGCAGCTTCGGCTTCCGGCGGGTGCAGGGCTCGGTCTCGAGCGCGATCGAGGGCGTGGACGGCCTGGCCGGGCGGCTCAGCTTCGCCGCGCAGTCGGATCCGACCTTCCGCAACTTCTACGGCCGCGACAATGCCCGCAGCTTCGTGGCCCCGGCCTTCGCCTGGAACCCGACCCCGGACACGCGCGTCACGTTCCTCGGCGAATTCACCCGGGTCGACAACCAGTACGACGAGGGCCTGATCGCCCGGAACGGCCGCGTACCCCTGGACAACGTCGCGCGCTACTACGGCGAGCCGTTCTCCCGCTACAACGGCAGCGCCAATTTCGGCCTGCTCAAGGTCGAGCACGACCTCAACGCCAACATCACCCTGCGCGAGGTGCTCAACGCGCAGTGGGGCGGATTCGACTTCCTGGCGACCCGCGCCACCGGCCTCACCAACCGCAACACCCAGGTGACCCGGCGGGAGACCGCGGGCTACTCGACCTACGCGGCCGTCGACAGCCAGACCGAGATGGTGGCGAAGTTCGACCTGCTCGGATTCCGGCACACGGTGCTCACCGGGGTCGAGTACACGAACGGCTACCGGCGCGCCTACACGACGCAGAGCACGAACTTCCCGTCGGTGAGCTTCCTCGACCCGGTCCCGGGATCGCCGATCGTCGGGCTGCAGTTCCAGTCCGACCTCAAGCAGAAGAACGCGCTGACCGGCCTCTACGTGCAGGACCAGATCGATCTCGGCTTCGGCCTGCAGATGCTGGTCGGCGTCCGCTACGATACGGGCACCCAGTACTATTTCAGCCGCGTCCCGACCTCGCGCACCATCCCGCCCGACCAGCAATTGTCCGGCACCTCGCCGCGGGTCGGCCTGATCTACCGGCCGGTGGAGCCGCTGACGCTCTACGCGAGCTACGCGACCTCGTTCAAGCCGCAGACGGACAACGTCTACAACGCCGTCAACCCGCGTCCCGAGACCGGCGAGCTCTTCGAGATCGGCAGCCGCCTCGACCTCAACCCGGACCTGACCCTGTCGACGGCGGCCTTCCGCATCGTCCGCAACAACGTCTCGGCCGCCGACCCGGTCAACACAGGCTTCTCGGTGATCACCGGGCAGCAGCGCTCCGAGGGCGTGGAGGCCGACCTCGCCGGCCAGGTCCTGCCGGGCTGGAAGGTCATCGGCGGCATCAGCTTCCTCGACGCCAGGATCACCAAGGACACGACCTTCGCGGTGGGCAACCGTCTCGTCGGGGCGCCGGCCTTCAGCGGCAGCATCTGGTCGACCTACCAGTTCCAGGAGGGCCTCCTGCTCGGCTGGAACGTCGGGGCCGGGATCACCTATGTCGGGCGCCGCGCCGGCGACCTGAACAACAGCTACTCGGTGGGCGGCTACGCCCGGCTCGACGCGGCCGTGTTCTACGACTTCAGCGAGCACGCCCGGTTCTCGATCAACGCGCGCAACCTGACCGACCGGCGCTACATCGAGCAACCGTTCAACCAGTTCAACAACCTCCCCGGCGCGCCACTCTCGGTGCTGGCGACGATCACCGCCCGGCTCTGAGCCGGGCGGCCTGCCTCGCGTCAGCGGTGGGCCGCCTCGCCGTCCTGCGCGCGTGGAGCGGGGCAATCCGGGACAGGGCTTCTCCGGTCGGCCGCGCGCGGCCCGGTCCCTCGCGGGACGCCGGGCGGCCGACGGCCACGCTCTCGCACCGTCTCAGGAACTCAGCGCGCGGACGGCCACCGCGGGTGCCTCGGGCTCGGCGGCCCTGCGGCGGGCACCGGCGCGACGGCGCAGGACGTAGAGCGTCAGGCCGGTGGCCGCGAAACCCGGCATGGCCAGGGCCGCCAGGCAGAACAGCAGGGCGACGAGATCGCCGAAGAAGCGGCCGCGATGCACCTCCAGCACGTTGTCCAGGAGGCGCCGGCCCAGCGGCGCCTCCGTGGCGCGCTCGGAGGCCAGCAGGGCGCCCGTGCGGGCATCGTAGCGGTCCTCGTTGCGGGCGCTCGGCGCATCGACGCCCGTGGGCAGCCAGCGGATGCGGATCGCCTTCGCGTCGGTCCCCGGCAGGGTCAGGACCGCCGAGCCAGCCGCGCCGGCGTTCCGCGCGCGGAAATCCGCCCAGGCCGTGTCCACCGCCGCGCCACCGGCCGCCGCGTCGGCCGGCGTGCCGGAAGGCGCGGCGTCGGACATCGCCTTTCGGGCGGGGCGCAGCCTCGGCGTCGCCGCGTCCGGCGCGCCAGCGAGCAGCCGCGCGGCGCCGTCCTTGAACCACGGGTAGGACCACGTCAGGCCGCTCAGCGCGATGACCAGGTAGACGGGCAGGAGCCAGGTCCCGACCACGGCGTGCAGCGACCACCAGCGCGGCCGGCCGGGCCGCGACAGGGCGGGCCTCAGCCAGATCCGCCAGCGATGGATTTGGGGCCAGCGCAGGTAGAGGCCGGTCGCCAGGAAGGCCAGCAGCGCCAGGGTGCAGGCGCCCGTGACCGTGCGGCCCCAGCCCTTGGACCCGCCGGGGAGCAGCAGCCAGCGGTGCAGGTCCCGCACCGTGGTGAAAGTTCCCTCCAGCCGCACCGGGCCGAGCAGCGCGCCGTCGTAGGGGTCGGCGTATTCCGCGGGCGGCCGCGCCCGGGTCCCGGGATCGCGGGCGAAGCGGACATGGACGCTCGCGCGCGGGTCGTCCGACAGGGTCAGCGCGTCGGCGACGCGGCCCCCCGCCTGCGCGTCGATCCGCGCCGCCAGCGTCGCGGGGGGCAGCGCCGTCCGCCCGCCGGGCGCGACCTCCAGCCGGTCGCGGTTGGCGAAGGCGGTGACCGCCTCCTCGTAGCTCATCAGCGCCCCGGTCAGGCCCATCAGCGCGAGGACGAGGCCGGCGGTGAGGCCGAGCGCCCAGTGCAGGCGGAAGAGCAGGGTCCGGAGGGAGGGAATCGGCAGCGTCATGGCGGTGCCGGCTGCCTAGCAGAGTCCGGCCACGCTGACGACGCCGCGGGCCGCATGCCCACCCGGCCGCCCGGTCTCAGGTGATCGGCGCGGGGTTGAACAGGGTCAGGTCGTTGAACAGCCCCCACCGGTCGGACCAGGGGCGCTTGCGCCCGCTCGCCACGTCGAGGATCAGGTGGAACAGCTCCCAGCCGACCTCCTCGATCGTGGCCGCGCCGGTGGCGATGCGGCCGGCGTCGAGGTCGATCAGGTCGGACCAGCGCTCGGCGAGCTCCGTGCGGGTGGCGACCTTGATCACCGGCGCCTGACTGAGCCCGTAGGGCGTGCCGCGGCCGGTGGAGAAGACCTGCAGGGTGATCCCCGAGGCGAGCTGCAGCGTGCCGCAGACGAAGTCGCTCGCCGGGGTCGCGGCGAAGATCAGCCCCTTCTCGCGGACGCGCTCGCCCGGCGCCAGGACCCCCGAGATCGCGCTCGTGCCCGACTTGGCGACCGAGCCCAGGGCCTTCTCGACGATGTTGTTGAGGCCGCCCTTCTTGTTGCCCGGCGACGGGTTGGCCCGGCGGTCGGCCTCGCCCTTGGCGAGGTAGGAATCGTACCACGCCATCTCGCGGACCAGCGCCTCGGCGACCTCCGGGGACTTGGCGCGCGGGGTGAGCAGGTGGATCGCGTCGCGCACCTCGGTCACCTCCGAGAACATCACGGTGGCGCCGCAGCGGACCAGCAGGTCGGCCGCGAAGCCCAGCGCCGGGTTGGCGGTGACGCCCGAGAAGGCGTCGCTGCCGCCGCATTGCAGGCCGACCACCAGCTCGGAGGCCGGGCAGGTCTCGCGCGTCCGGCGGTTCAGCACCGCCAGGCGGGCCTCCGCCATCGTCAGGATGCTGTCGATCATGGCCGAGAAGCCGTGGTGGCGCTCGTCCTGCAGCCGCACCACACCGTCGCCGGAAGCGCCGTTGTCGGGCAGGAGCCGTTCAGAGACGAGCTTCTCGCAGCCGAGGCCGACGACCATGACTTCGCCGCCGAAATTCGGGTTCTGCGCGAGGCTCTGGAGGGTCCGGATCGGCACCACCGCCTCGGGGGCGTTGATGGCGACGCCGCAGCCATAGGCGTGGGTCAGGCCGACCACGTCGTCGACGTTGGGGTAGCGCGGCAGCAGCTCCTGCTTGATCCGCCGGATCGCCACGTCGAGGGTGCCGGCGACGCACTGCACGCTGATCGAGATCGCCAGGATGTTCTTGGTGCCCACCGACCCGTCCGGGTTGCGGTAGCCCTCGAAGGTGTAGCCCTCGAGCGGGGGCAGGGGGGCCGGCACGCGGGTGGCCATCTCCAGGGCGTCGAGGGCGGGGGCGACCGGCGTCGCGACGCGGGATTCCTCCACCCAGGCGCCCCGCGGGATCGCCTGCGTGGCGATGCCCACCACCTCGCCGTAGCGGCGGACCTCGCCGCCCTCCGGGATGTCGGTGAGCGCCACCTTGTGGCCCTGCGGCACGAACTCGACGAGTTCCAGCCCGTCCGGGAACACGGTGCCGGCTGGCAGCCCGAAGGCGTTGACCACGATCGCGACGTTGTCGCTGTCGCTCAGGCGGATCGTGCGCGGCACGTCTCCGGCGGCCCCTCCGGCGGCCCCCGCGCCGGCCGGGTGCGGGCGGGTCGGGGCTTCGATCTCGGCCTGCATCGGATGCTCCTTCCGTCTCGCGCCCGTCCGGGCTTCTGTCGGGCTCAGGCGGCGTCGCCGACCGCGTGGTTCGCCAGGGCCTCCAGGGCCTTCACCATGGCGGAGTGGTCCCAGGCCGCGCCGCCCTGGGCCACGCAGGCCGAGAACAGCTGCTGCGCCAGCGCCGTGGCGGGCAGGCTGAGGCCCAGCGTCCGGGCGCTGTCCAGGGCGAGGTTGAGGTCCTTCTGGTGCAGGGCGATGCGGAAGCCGGGATCGAAGGTCCGCTCGATCATCCGCGCGCCGTGCAGCTCCAGGATCCGCGAGGTGGCCAGCCCGCCGGTGATCGCCTGCCGCACCTTGGCGGGGTCGGCGCCGGCCTTCGAGGCGAAGAGCAGCCCCTCGGCCACCGCCTCGATGGTCAGGGCGACGATGATCTGGTTGGCGACCTTGGCCACCTGTCCGGACCCGACCGGGCCGACATGCGTGACCGTCTTGCCCATGGCGGCGAACAGGGGCTCGGCGCGCGCGAAGGTCTCGGCCTCGCCGCCGACCATGATCGAGAGCGCGGCGTTCTTGGCCCCGACCTCGCCGCCCGAGACCGGCGCGTCGAGATAGGCGCCGCCCCGCGCGGCGACCCGGACGGCGAAATCCTTGGTGGCGAGCGGCGCGATCGAGCTCATGTCGATCACGGTCTTGCCGGGCGACAGGCCCTCGGCGACGCCCCCGGGACCGAACAGGACCTGCTCGACGTCCGGGGTGTCGGGCAGCATCAGGATGGTCGTGTCGGACCGCTTCGCGACCTCGGCGGCGGTGGCGCAGGCCGTGCCGCCCGCCGCCAGCAGTGCGTCTGGGACGCTGCGCCGGCTCTTGAGGAACAGGCTGTGGCCCGCTGCGATCAGGTGACCCGCCATGGGCGCGCCCATGATGCCGAGGCCGATGAATCCGATGTTCATGGGTTGTGATCCCGGTTGCGGAACTCAGCCACGGAAGCGGGCGGCGAGCGCCTCGGAGCTGCGGGCGAGCAGCCCCATGTCGGAGCCCACCGCGGTGAAGCGGGTGCCGGCCGCGATGTAGCGGCGGGCGAGCTCCTCGCTCGGCGTGAGGATGCCGGCCTGCTTGCCGGCCCGGACGATCCGGGCGACCGCCGCCTCGATGGTGGCGACCACCTCCGGGTGGCCCTGCTGGCCGACATAGCCGAGGCTGGTGGAGAGGTCGCCGGGCCCGATGAATACGCCGTCCACGCCCTCCACGGCGGCGATCGCGTCGAGATTGTCGAGGGCGCGCCGGGACTCGACCTGCACCGCCACGAAGATCTCGGCCTCGCAGCGGGTGTGGTAGTCCTTGATCCGGCCGAACCGGGCGGCGCGGGGCGCCTGCGAGAAGCCGCGGATGCCGCGGGGCGCGTAGCGCGTCGCCGCGACCACCCGGGCGGCCTGCCCGGCATCGTCGATGTTGGGGATCATCAGCGACTGCGCGCCGGCGTCGAGGACGCGCTTGATCGTGATCGGGTCGTCGCTCGGCACCCGCACCATCGGGTGCGTGCCGCCCTCCATCATCGCCTGGAGCTGGGCGTAGATGTCCCGGAGGTCGTTGGCCGAGTGCTCCATGTCGAGGAGCAGCCAGTCGAACCCGGCCCCGGCGACCACCTCGGTGGAGATCGGACTCGCGAGGCTGCACCACAGGCCGATCTGCTGGCGTCCCTCGGCGAGGGCCACCTTGAAGCGGTTGGTGAGGCTGTCCATCACGATCCTCCCTGGGCGCGAGCCCGTCGCGGCGTCTGCGCGCCGTCCCAGCCATCACGCGCAGCCTTCCGCCGCGAGGTCAAAGCCAAACACTGGATCGATCGATGCCGATCACGCATCGATCGGCGGTCCGCGCTCAGGCGGGCGGCATCTCCGCCAGGATCGAGACGAGCTGGGCGATGAGCGGATCGTCGGCATCGCGCCGCCAGGCGAGGAGGAGCTCCACCGGGCGCGGGGTGGGCAGGGCAAGGGGCCGGAACACTACGCCCTCGAAGCGCAGGCGTTCGGCGGCCGCCGGCACCAGGGCGATCCCGAGGGCCGCCCGGACGAGGGCCAGGATCGAATGGATCTGCGTCAGCTGCTGGACGATCCGGGGCTGGATCTCGGCCTCGGCGAGCACGCCGAGAACGAGGTCGTGGAAGTAGCGCGCCTCGTTGGGCGCGTAGCCGATGAACGGCGCGCGCCCGAGATCGCCGGGGGTCAATCCGTCGCGCAAAGCCAGGGAATTCCCGGCGGGCAGCGCGACCACGAGGGGCTCGGCGAGCGCCCGGACCGCGATCAGGTCCGGATGCGTCACCGGCGGCCGCACCAGCGCGACGTCGATGCGGCCGGCGAGCAGTTCCTCGATCTGATCCTTGCTGACCATCTCCCGCAACGCGAGCGACACGTCCGGCAGCGCCCGCCGGAACGCCGTGACGAGGCGCGGCAGGAAGTCGTAGGCCGAGGCCGCCGTGAAGCCGCACTTGAGGACGCCCGCGCGCCCCGCCGCGACCTGCCGCGTGACGAGGGTCGCGGTCTCGGCGAGCCRCAGGATGCGCTGCGCCTCGGGCAGGAAGCTGCGGCCGGCGGCGGTCAGCCGGACGGTGCGGCTGGTCCGCTCCAGGAGCTGCACGTCGAGGACGCGCTCCAGAACCTGGATCTGCCGCGACAGCGGCGGCTGCGTCATGTTCAGCCGGGCGGCCGCGCGCCCGAAATGCAGCTCCTCCGCCACGGCGGCGAAGCACCGGAGCTGGCTGAAGTCGAACATGGGCACTCCCCCGCGCGGCGATGCGGATCGGGATCATAGTGCCTCGGCGGCGTCCGCGTCCCAGCGGCCGCCCTCATCCAAAAAGGCTAAGCCCACGGGCGTTGGCGAACCACCGTGTCATCCGTCCTGCTCCCCGATGGGTCGCGGGTCCGTGTCAGGGAACCGGCGGCCGCTCGTGCGAAGCCGGCTTCGGGAGGCCGCTCGAACGCGCGCGCCCCCGGCCGGGCCGATCGCGACGCCCGCCTCCCCGGCCCCTCCGCGTCACGGTGTCAGGACATGCCCGGCATAGTCGATCCTGCCATCGACGCCCTTCGTCCAGACATGCATGATGTAATCGAGGCGGGCGGGATCGCCCTTCCTGTCGTAGGCGATCGGGCCGACCACCGTATCCACCGTCTTGCCCTGGTGCAGCCAGTCAGCCAGCGTTCGGCCGTCCACGGAGCCGGTCTCGGCTATCGCCGCGGCGAGCACCTGCACGGCCGCGTAGGCGTACAGGGTGAAGGCCTCGGGATCGATGCCCCTGGCGTTGAAGGCCGCCACGGCCGCCTGGGCGTTCGGGTTCCTGCGCGCGTCCGGCGGGAAGGTCATCAGCGTGCCCTCCGCCGCCATGCCGGCGATCTGCACGAACTCCTTGTCGGTGATCCCGTCGCCGCTCATCACCCGGGCCTTCAGGCCCTGGTCGCGCATCTGGCGCAGGATCAGTCCGGCCTCGGTGTGATAGCCGCCATAGTACACGACATCGACGCCGTTCGACTTCAGCCGGGACACCACGGCCGAGTAGTCCTTCTCGCCCGGGTTGATGCCTTCGAACAGCGCCTCCCGGCCGCCCTTAGCCTTGAACGCCTTCAAGGTCTCCTCGGCCAAGCCCTTACCGTAGGGCGTCTTATCGTGAATGAAGGCGATCTTCCCGTCTTGGAAGTGCGCGGCGAGGTAATTGCCGGCCACCACACCCTGCTGATCGTCGCGACCGCAGGTGCGGAACGTGTTCCACAGGCCCCGCTCGGTGAACGTCACGTTCGTGGAAGCGGGGGTGACCTGGACGATGCCGGCGTCAAGGAGGACGTCCGAGGCGGGGATCGACACGCCGGAATTGAAGCTGCCGACCACCATCTTCACGCCCTCGCCGGCGAATTTGTTGGCCACCGAGACGCCCTGCTTCGGGTCGGAGGCGTCGTCGCCGATGACGGCCGCCAAGGTCTGGCCCTTGATCCCGCCGGCCGCATTGAGGTCGGCGATCGCCTGGATGGCGCCGTTCCTGATCTGTGTGCCGAGCGCCGCATACGGCCCGGTCAAGGGCGCGGCGATGCCGATCTTCACGGGGCCGCGCGTCTCCTGAGCCTGCGCGGCACCCGCCGCCAGGAGCCCGAGAAGACAGGCTGCGAGGGTTACTCTCACGATCAACTCCCGGATCGAACAGGACGGCCTGAGGCCCTCCGATGCGCCGAGGGGACTCCTGCCCGGATGCGCCGCCGACCCGGATCGGGCTTCGGCGGCGCGCGGATCACGGCAAGGGTTCGCAGCGCCGTCAGGGTGCCAGTTCGTTGCCCGCATAGTCGATCCTGCCGTCGGCGCCCGTCTTCCAAGTATACATGACGTAGTCGGGCCGGGTGATGTCGCCCTTCCTGTCATAGGTGAGCGGCCCGATCACGGTATCCACGGGCTTGCCCTGGTGCAGCCAGTCGGCGAGCGTCTTGCCGTCGCTGGAACCGGTCTCGGCCATCGCCTTCGCCAGGACCTGGACGGCCGCGTAGCCATAGAGCGTGTAGGCGTCGGGATCGATCGCCCGGGCGTTGAAGGCCGCCACTACGGCCTTGGCGTTCGGGTTCCTGCGCGCGTCGGGCCCGAAGGTCATCAGCGTGCCGTCGGCGGCTGGACCTGCGATCTGGACGAACTCCTTGGGGGCGAGCCCGTCGCCGCCCGCCAGGATCGCCTTGAGGCCCTGGTCGCGCATCTGGCGCAGGATCAGGCCGGCCTCGGTGTGGTAGCCGCCGAAATAGACGACGTCGACATGGGCCGACTTCAGCTTGGAGACGAGGGCCGAGTAGTCCTTCTCGCCTGGGTTGATGCCCTCCAGAAGCACCGCGCTGCCGCCCTTGGCCCTGAGGGCCTTCAGGGTCTCCTCGGCCAAGCCTTTGCCGTAGGGAGACTTGTCGTGGATGACGGCGATCCGCCTGTCCCGGAAATGATCGGCGAGGTAGGCGCCGGCCACGGCGCCCTGCTGATCGTCGCGGCCGCAGGTGCGGAAGGTGTTCCACAGGCCCCGCTCGGTGAACGTCACGTTCGTGGAGGCGGGGGTGACCTGGATGATGCCGGCATCGAGATAAACGTCGGAGGCCGGGATCGACACGCCCGAGTTGAAGGCACCGACCACCATCTTCACACCCTCGGCGGCGAGCTTGTTGGCCACCGAGACACCCTGCTTCGGGTCGGAGGCGTCGTCGCCGATGACAGCCTCGAAGGTCCGTCCCCCGACCCCGCCGGCCCTGTTGATGTCCGCGATCGCCTGACTCGCGCCGGTCCGGATCTGAGCCCCGAAAGCCGCGTACGGCCCGGTTATGCCGACCGCGATCCCGATCTTGACCGGTCCGTCCCTCTCGTCGGCCTGCGCGGCACAGAGCATCAGCAGACCGGCGACGGCTGCAAGGCGCAGGCTTCTCATCGATCCCTCCGGCACGCGACGCCCGGCAATCCGGCCGCATCGAAAAAGACTTCATCGGGCACAGGGCGCGATTCCAGGCACCGCGAATCTCGTCTGCACAGACTTGCAAGCACAAAAAACGGCGTCAAGCTTTGTTTTGCGACCGCCGTCGGGCTTTTTAGATCGAATTTTAGATCCAATCTGAGGCGATCGACGCAATAAATACTACAAACGTATCGATCATACGCACTATCGACGACAGCGGACTGCGTTCCAAACGGCCATGTCTCCGTTCCGGAGGCGGAGGCCGCTGCCCGGGGGCGAAGTGGCGTCGATGATGCATCCGGCCGGCGACGCCACAGCAGCCCTCAAGACCGATGACCGCCGCTCACACGCCCCGCACGCGCATGCCGCGGCCCTCCCGATCGCCGTATCGGGGACGCTCCTGATGGGTCCCCAGAAGGAGGAATCCGTGGACTGGGCGGAGCGCCGCCGCATCGCCGAGCAGGGCCGCGGCGACCGGGCGTGGTCGCTCTGGGGTCCCTATCTGAGCGAGCGCCAATGGGGGACGGTGCGGGAGGATTACAGCCCCGACGGCAATGCCTGGCGCGGCCTTCCGCACGAGGAAGCCCGCTCGCGGGCCTATCGCTGGGGCGAGGACGGACTGGCCGGGATCTGCGACGCGCGCGGCAGCCTGTGCCTCGCGCTCGCCCTCTGGAACGGGCGCGACCGGATCCTGAAGGAGCGGCTGTTCGGCCTCACCAACCAGGAGGGCAACCATGGCGAGGACGTCAAGGAGGTCTACCACTACCTCGACGCCGTCCCGAGCCACGCCTACCTGAAGATGCTCTACCGCTATCCCCAGGCGGCCTTTCCCTACGAAGACCTCGTCCGCGAGAATGCCCGGCGCGGGCGGGACGAGCCCGAATTCGAGATCGAGGACACGGACCTCTTCGACGGCAACCGGTTCTTCGACGTCACGGTGGAATACGCCAAGGCGGATGCCGACGACATCCACGTGGTGGTCACCGCGCTGAACCGCGGCCCCGAGACCGCCGGGCTTCACCTCATCCCGCAGCTCTGGTTCCGCAATACGTGGTCCTGGCAGGCCGGGCAGGGGCGGCCGCGGATCGCGCGCGACCCCGCCGACGGCGGCGTGGTCTGCGCGCATCCGCGGCTCGGGCCGTACCGGCTCGCCTTCGACGGGGCGCCGGAGCTGCTGTTCTGCGAGAACGACACCAACCTGCGCCTCCACGGCGGGCAGCCGGACGCCGCCGGACCGTTCAAGGACGGGCTTCACGCGGCGATCGTCGGAGGCGACGCTTCAGCGGTGCGACGGGATGCGGGCACCAAGCTCGGCCTGCACTACGCCCTGCGCCTGGAGCCCGGGGACACCGTCCGGGTGCGCCTGCGGCTGTCGGCGGGCGCCCGCGCCCGCGCGGTCGACGGCGCGGGCGCCCTGGTCCGCCGCCGCGTCGCGGAGGCGGACGCCTTCTACGAGGAGCTTCAGGACGGGATCGGCGACGGGGATGCCCGCGCCATCTTCCGCCAGGCCGCCGCCGGCCTGATCTGGTCGAAGCAGCTCTACAGCTACGACGTGCGGCGCTGGCTGGCGGGCGACCCGCTCCAGCCGCCGCCGCCGCCGGAGCGCGACGGCGGCCGCAACAGCCAGTGGCGCCATTTCGCGGCGGCCGACGTCCTGTCGATGCCCGACACCTGGGAATATCCGTGGTTCGCCGCCTGGGACCTTGCCTTCCACTGCCTGCCGCTGGCCCTGCTGGACCCAGATTTCGCCAAGAAGCAGCTCCTGCTGCTCACCCGCGAATGGTACATGCACCCGAACGGGCAGCTCCCGGCCTACGAGTGGGAGTTCGGCGACGCCAACCCGCCGGTGCATGCCTGGGCCGCCTACCGGGTGTTCGAGATCGACCGGGACCGGCGGGGCGGGCGGGGCGACCTCGCCTTCCTGGAAGGCGTGTTCCACAAGCTCCTGATCAACTTCACCTGGTGGGTGAACCGCAAGGACGCGCAGGGGCGCAACGTCTTCCAGGGGGGCTTCCTGGGGCTCGACAATGTCGGCGTGTTCGACCGGTCGCGGCCGCCTCCGGGTTTCGGGGTGGTGCATCAGGCCGACGCCACCGCCTGGATGGCGATGTACGCGCTCAACATGATGCGCATCGCCCTGGAACTCGCCCTCCACAACGACGTCTACGAGAGCACCGCCTCGAAGTTCTTCGAGCACTTCCTGCTCATCGCCGAGGCGATGACCGACATGGGCGGTCAAACGGGCGACGCGGGCTTCGGTCTGTGGGACGAGACCGACGAATTCTACTACGACGAGGTCGACATCCCCGGCGGCGGGATGCTGCCGCTGCGGGTCCGTTCCATGGTCGGGCTGGTGCCGCTCTTCGCCGTGGAGGTGATCGAGCCCTCCGTGCTCCAGCGGCTGCCGGATTTCGCCCGCCGCCTGAACTGGGTCCTGGAGAACCGGCCCGAACTCGCCCGGCTGGTCTCCCGCTGGAACGAGGGCGGCGTGAAGGATCGCAAGCTGCTGTCGCTGCTGCGGGGCCACCGGATGAAGGCGCTGCTGCGGCGCATGCTCGACGAGGCCGAGTTTCTCTCGCCCTACGGCGTACGCTCGCTGTCGAAGGTCCACCGCGATGCGCCCTACGTGCTCAACGAGCTGGGCGCCTCCTTCACGGTCCGGTACGATCCGGCCGATTCCACCTCGAACATGTTCGGCGGCAATTCGAACTGGCGCGGCCCGGTCTGGATGCCGATGAACTTCCTCATCGTGGAGGCGCTCCGACGCTTCCACACCTATTACGGCAACGATTTCCAAGTGGAGTACCCGACGGGCTCGGGCAGGCCGATGACGCTCAGCACCATCGCGGATGCCCTCGAAGACCGTCTGATCGCCCTGTTCGCCAAGGACGGGACCGGTCGCCGGCCGGCCTTCGGGATGCGCCCGCCGATACCCCCGGCACCGGGCGCCGAGGAACCGCTTCTGTTCCACGAGTTCTTCGACGGCGACACCGGCCGGGGTCTCGGCGCCGCGCACCAGACCGGCTGGACGGCGCTGATTCTCAACCTGCTGCGCGATCGGGCGCGGTCCCGATAGGCTTGCTCGACAGGCGTGCCGGCGCCCGACCGGGTCGGGCGCCCAGCGATCCCGATCAGCAGCTCAGACGGCGACCCTCGCGACGCCCGAACACCCGGTAATGCGCGGCCCCGGATTCCATCTGGCCGTTGGCCACGGCGCGGCGGACATCCGGATTGCAGCGCAGGTATTCGCGCTCGTCGAACCCGTAATTGGCGCGGCCGCGATACTCGTCCCGATCGCGGTAGCCACGGTCGCGGGACTCGTAATCGCCACGATCCCGATAGCCGCGGCCGCCGTAATCGTCGTAGTCGGGGCGCGGCTGCGCCGAGACCGGGCCGACCACGCCCAGGATGCCGAGGCTCAAAGCGGCCGCTGCCAGAAACGCCTTCATTGTACCAATCCTCCCTTTCGGTGCCTTGAAACGCACAGCGGCACGGATGGTTCGATCGTCCCGAACGTACGGCACGCAGTGCTTTCCGCGAGGATGGCCGGGCCTGCGGACCGGGCGAGACTCCTGATCCTGTCGGGCGACGGAGTTCGGGCCGGATCGAGATCCCGGCCTCTCGACTTCGGCGGGGGCAGGGGGTCCGAGGCCCGGTTCGCCGCGAACGTCTTCGGCGTTTCGCACAGGGGACGTCCGGGGTCGGGCGCCGGTCCAGGGCCGCCCGGCTGTCGGGAGCCCGCCGCGGCAAGCTCCCGAAACCCGCGCGTCGCGCCCGGCCTTCCGCCGGACCCGACGCGGATCGCCGTCACATGCGGTGCATCATCTCACGACGCATCATGCGGTGGCGCATCTCACGGTGCATCATGTGCCGCTCCATCCGGTGCCGCATCATCCGGCGCTCCATGTGACGCCGCTCCATGCGCCGCTCCATCCGATCCATCTGGACCGTCGAAACCATGTCGGCGGGCGCCGACACGCCGGTCCCGGGGCCGATCGGCGCGGCGGAGGCCGGGAGCGCGACGACGCCGCCGAGGGCCGCCAGCAAGGCGGCGGTGATGATCGATGAACGCAAAGGAAATATCCTCTCTGCCGCCGGGGGAGGGGGCGGGCATGTCCCACGGGGCTTCGGGCGGCACAGGTCTTCCCGAAGCCCCGCCCAGGAAGGCGCCGACCGCCGGGATGGTTCCCCGGATTGAATCCGCCGCGTGCGCTCAGACCGGAAAACTCGGCTCGGCCACGTCCAGCGGAAGCGGGAACGGGCGAGCCCAAGGCGCTCTCCGGGATGGCGTATCGCGCCTGACGGGCTTCGCGGCGGGCGACAGCGGAGATCGGCGCGGCGACACGGGACAAGGGCATCTGCGAGCGGACCGCCCGCAGGTGATGCAACGATGCATCACCGAAGTCGAAAGCATGATTCCCCCGGACTCGCACAGAATCAAATTCGATCGCGTGAGCTCGAATAACGGGCGATGAAGACATATCGATTTTTAGATATATTCCATTCATTTCGACAAATATTCTGATCGAAATTAGAATTCTTGCAAGCTCAGGATTTCCATTTTTTTAAGCCGTATTTTCAGAATAGATTTATTTTGCCATAGATGTATCGTCGCAGCATGATCGAAAGCGGTACGTTGACCAACTTCAGTCTTCAACAGATCGCGAATCTGACGGCATGAAGAATTTTTATCCAGCCTTCGATCATGCGGGACCGGGGAGCTATACATGCAACAAACATTGAAATAAGGAATTTTTCTCTTACTCCTCTCGCAGACCGCGATGGCGGCGGACCTCCCACGGTCGTCCCGCCCGGCGCCGCCCGCCCCGCCCGTCTTCACCTGGACCGGAGCCCATGCCGGCCTGTTCGGCGGGTACGGCACGCTGGATCGCGCCACGCAGTTCGTCTGCACAGGTCCGGGCGGGCAGCCCGGCGCACGCTACTGCCCCGTCCTCCCGGCGAAGCAGGCCTCCGACGACGGCTTCATCGGGGGCGGTGAGCTCGGCTACGATTGGCAGGTGGGCTCCGGGCTCGTGGCCGGCGGCGCCGTCGATCACCAGTTCACCCGGCTCTGGGGTTACGATCGCTGGAAGGGCACCGTCCCAACAGAATCCGGCGGCTATTTCCGCCGCAGCGTCGCCCATTCCGGGCAGCGGCTGGACGACCTAAACACGATCCGCGGCAAGGTCGGCTTCGCCTTCGACCGGACCCTCGTCTACGCCACCGGCGGCCTCGCCTTCGGGAACGTCCGGACCGACAACAACGTGACGCTGGCAGGCTTTCCCCTCTTCGATGGCCGGCACGGCGAGATGCGTCTGGGCTACGTGGCCGGCGGCGGCATCGAGCACGCCTTCAGCGCGCATCTCTCGGCCAAGATCGAGGGCCTGTATTACGACCTCGGCAGCCGCGCAGTCCTCCCGGCCCCGAGCTATCCCGTGCTGACCGGCTACCATGCCGGCACCCGCATCGCGACGGACGGCTTCCTGACTCGGGTCGGCTTGAACTACCGATTCGGAGCCAGCCTGCCCGACCTGCCATCGCCGTCATCGACCGGCCCGGCGACCTGGGGCCTCGAGGCCGGCCTGCGCTACCTCTTCAGTTCCGGCAGCCCGCGCGAGAAGCTTGGCGACCCCTACGCGCCCGGCCAGCTCAATTCCCGCCTGACCTACGCCAAGACCGACGCCCATGCCGGCGAGACCTTCGTCCGGCTCGATCACAACCCCACAGGCCTGTTCGCCAAGGGATTCCTCGGCTCGGGCGGAGTCACGGGCGGGCGCCTCGCCGACGAGGATTTTCCACCCGTCGAAGTCCCCTATTCGAAGACGCATTCGCCGATCAAGGACGGCGATATCGGCTACGGCGTGATCGACTTCGGCTACGACGTGTTGCGCCGGGACGGGTTCAAGCTCGGGGGTTTCCTCGGCTACCAGTACTTCTCCGAGCTGTATAACGGTTACGGCTGCCGGCAGGTGGCGCGCGGCGACATCTGCGCCAGCGATCCGCAACCGGCCAGCATCAAGACCCTCGGCGAGAACATGCAGTGGAACGCCCTGCGCGTCGGCGTCATCGACGAGGCGCGGTTCGACCGGGTCCGGCTGAGCCTGGAGGGTGCCTACCTGCCGGTCGTGTCGCTCAGTGGCGTCGACCGGCACTGGAACCGGCCGAACATCAACCCGGGGGCGGAATCGGGCCGGGGCGACGGCTACTTCCTGGAGGGCATCGCCTCCTACGACCTGACACCGTCCGTCAGCGTCGGCGTCGGCGGCCGCTACTGGCGGATGCAGACCGACAAGGCCAACACGACGGCCTTCGCGTTCTCCCCGCCCAGCCCAATGAAGTTCCAGACCGAGCGCTACGGCGGATTCGTGCAGCCCTCCTACACGCTGGCCGATTTTGGGTTCGGCGACGCAGCTGACCCGGGGGCCGTGATCCGCAAGGACTGAGCCCGCATTCGCGGCGGTCATCCGGCCGAAGCCGACCGGACCGGAGGGTGAAGAGCCGGACGGCGCCGGACCATCGGTCGGAGCCACGATGCCGGCGCTCGGCACGCGACGAGGCCCGTCGCGTGCCGGGCCGAGACCGGAGAACCGGCCCACCCTGCGCCGGGACGGCGGCACGGCGACCATCCCGGAGGCAAGCTCGGCGCGCCCGGCCCCCTCACGGCCGCAGCCGGGCCGGGTTGCCCAGGGCGGTGGCGCCGGGCGGCACGTCGCGCGTCACCACGCTGCCCGCCCCGATGATCGCATCGTCGCCGATCGTCACCCCGGGGAGGATGATGGCGCCGCTGCCGATCCAGACGTTGGCGCCGATCACGACGGGACGGCCGAATTCCAGCATCTGCCGACGCTGCGCCGGGTCGCGCGGATGATCCGGTGTCAGGATCTGCACGGCCGTGCCGATCTGGGTCATGTCGCCGATGGTGACCGACACCACGTCGAGGATGCAGCAGCCGAAGTTCAGGAACACGCCGCGGCCCAGGCTGATGTTGTAGCCGTAGTCGCATTGGAACGGCGGCCGGACGTTGCAGCCCGGGCCGACGCGCGCGAAGGCCTCCTCCAGGAGAGTCTGCCGCTCGGGCTGGCTCCGCGTCTGCGTGGCGTTGTACCGGTCCATCCATTCCGAGATGCGCCGGTTGTCGGCGGCCAGTTCCGGGTCGTCGGCGCAGTACAGCGCGCCGGCCAGCATCTTCTGCTTCTCGGTCTTCATGATCTCTGTCTTCATGGTCAGGACCTCCCTCCGCGCGGCCGCCTCCGGGCCGGCGCGGCCGCGCGGGCTGTCGGCACCGGCACCGCAGGCCCTGATCATGCGTACATATGTACATATCAAGGCCGCGCGCCATGGCCCGGCTGCCTTGAACCGGATCCGAGGAGGTCTGCTTGCCCGCCGCCCAGCGCCGTTTCGACCCGGATCGCCGGGCGCGCATCATCCAGGCGACTCTCGACGTCGTCGCCCAGCACGGCGTCGCCGGCACGACCCATCGCCGCGTCGCGGTGGCGGCCGACGTGCCGCTCGGCTCCATGACCTACCATTTCGACAGCCTCGACGCGCTGCTGACGGAGGCGTTCACGGGGCTCGCCGACACGGTCTCGGCGCGGTTCGCCGACCGGCTCGCCGCGGCCGCGACTGTCGACGACGCCTGCGAGGCTGTGGTCGACCTGGTCGTGAGCGACCTCTGGGCGAGCCCGCGCACGATGCTGCTGAGCTACGAACTCTACGCCTTCGCGGCCCGGAACCCGCCGCTGCGCCGGGTCATGCAGGACTGGATGGCCAAGAGCCGCGCCGCCCTGGAGCGGCACTTCGCGCCGGAGACCGCCAAGGCGCTCGACGCGATGATCGAGGGCCTGACGATCCATCGCTCGGTCGACCCGCACCCCGCCGACCGGGCACAGGTGCGGGCTATCGTCGAGCGGCTGGTTCGCTAGGGCATCGATCCGAACGAAAGCGTCAGCGACGTTTGGATCGGTGCCTCAACTGACGCCGGGGGCTTGCGCAGGATTGACGCGACGGCGTCCGAGCACTCGGTGCTCCGGCTGGGGCCGGTCGGCGCGACGCCGCAGGGTGGCCGGCCCACGCGCGATCGGGCCGCCTCCGAGGGCAGCAGCGCAAGACGCCGCGGCTGGGGGCCTTCGGCCGCAAACGCCCTTGCCTTCGAAGCCAAGCCTGTCCGACCCTGCCCTCGTCCGGACGACCCGTGTCGTGAGTCGGCCGGCCGGAGGGGGACTCCACGTCATGACATCCGTCGGTCCGCACCGCCCCGTCGCGCTGGCGACCCTGGCGTCGCTGGTTCTCGGCCTCCTGGTGCCCGGATTCGCCCGGGCCGCCGACAAGGAGGTCACCTTCGCCCACCAGGACATGGTGGTGCCGTTCCGGGCGCTGATGGACTCGAGCGCCCTTGAGACGGCGACCGGCTACACGGTGCACTGGCGCAGGTTCGGCGGCGGCGGCGACGTGATCCGCGCCATGGCCTCGGGCAGCGTCCAGATCGGGGAGGCCGGGTCGAGCCCGATCGCGGCGGCCGCCTCCCAGGGCCTCGACATCCAGCTGTTCTGGATCCTCGACGAGATCGCCGATGCCGAGCAGCTCGTGGCACGCAGCGGCAGCGGCGTGACGCGCGTGGCCGACCTGCGCGGCAAGACCATCGCGGTGCCATTCGTGTCGACGTCGCACTACCAGCTGATCGCCGCGCTGGCGGAGGCCGGGCTCTCCCAGACGGATGTCCGGATCCTGAATATGCGCCCGCCCGAGATCGCCGCCGCCTGGGAACGCGGCGACATCGACGCGACCTTCATCTGGGACCCGGTGCTCGCCGGGGTGAAGAAGTCCGGCACCGTGGTGGCCTCGGCGGGGGACCTCGCCCGCCGGGGCAAGGCGACCTTCGACGGCCTCGTGGTCGACCGGGCCTGGGCGGCGCGGAACCGGGACTTCCTGGTGACCCTCGTCAAGCTGATCGCCGCCCAGGACGCGGCCTACCGGGCCAAGCCCTGGGGCGCCGACGCCCAGGAGGTGAAGGCCGTGGCCCGGATCACCGGCTCGACTCAGGCGGAGGTGCCGGCGAGCCTCGCGGCCTACCGGTTCCCGACCCTGGAGGCGCAGGCCTCCCCGGCCTGGCTCGGCGGCGCCGCCGCCAGGGCGCTGACCGAGACCGCGGAGTTCCTGAAGGCGCAGGGCCGCGTCCAGACCCTGGCCCCCGATTACGGCCGGTTCGTCACGGGGGACTACGTGGAGGCGGCCCGGAAATAGCCTGTTCCCGGACCGGAGGCCGCATGATCGAGATCCGCAACCTGACCGTCCGCTACGGCGCGGGCGTCGACGCGGTCGCCGCGCTGTCGCGGGTCGACCTGACCATCGCCCCCGGGGAGTTCGTGGTGGCGCTCGGCGCCTCGGGCTGCGGCAAGACCACCCTGCTCTCGGCGATCGCGGGCTTCCTCGAACCCACCGAGGGCCGCATCCTCCTCGACGGCGTCCCGGTCCGGGGGCCGGGGGCCGACCGGGGCGTGGTGTTCCAGCGCCACGCCCTGATGCCCTGGCTGGATGTCGCCGGGAACGTGGCCTTCGGGCCGAAGATGCGGGGCGTCCCCCGGCCGGAACGCCGCCGGGTCGCCCTGGCGATGCTCGACCTCGTGGGTCTCGCGGGCTTTGCCGACCGCAAGGTCTACGAACTCTCGGGCGGCATGCAGCAGCGGGTCGGCCTCGCCCGGGCGCTCGCCGGCGACCCGCGCGCCCTGCTGATGGACGAACCGCTGGGCGCCCTGGACGCCTTCACCCGCGAGCAGATCCAGGAGCTGATCCTCCGGATCTGGCACAGGACCGGCAAGATGGCCTTCTTCATCACCCACGACGTCGAGGAGGCGGTGTTCCTGGCGACCCGCCTGGTGATCATGAGCCCGCGGCCCGGCCGCATCGTCGAGACGCTGGAGCTGCCCTTCTCCCGGGCGGCGCTCGGGGGCCGCGACACCCGGGCCGTGAAATCGGATCCCGCCTTCATCGCCGTGCGCGAGCGCGTCCTAGACCGCATCCGCCAGGGGGGCGAAGCACCCGCCGGGATCCTCCGATGAGCGGGCGGCCCCTCGACCCGCCGGCCACCCTGTCGGACCCCGCCGCGGATCCGCCGGCGCGGCCCGGACCGCGCCGCAGCGGGGCGCTCGTCCCGGCGGTCAGCGCCGCCTCCGTGTTGGCGGCCCTCGGCCTCTGGGTCCTGGCCACCCGCGCCGGCTGGATGAAGCCGCTGTTCCTGCCGCCGCCGAAGGCGGTCCTCACGGCCTTCGGGCAGGCGTGGCGCGGGGAAATCGACGGCGTCCCGCTCGGTCTCCATGTCCGCGACAGCCTCCTGCGGATTCTCGGCGCCTTCGGGCTCGCGGTCCTGGTGGGAATCCCCGCCGGGCTCGCCATGGGGACGAGCCGGATCGCCCGCGGCGTCCTCGACCCGCCGATCGAGTTCTACCGGCCGCTGCCGCCGCTGGCCTACCTGCCGCTGATGATCATCTGGTTCGGGATCGGCGAGCTGTCGAAGGTTCTGCTGATCTTCCTCGCCTGCTTCGCGCCGGTGGCGCTCGCCGCGCGGGCCGGCGTGCGCTCCGCCGCGACCGACCAAATCAACGCCGCGCGCGCACTGGGGGCGGGCCGCTGGCAGGTCCTGCGCCACGTGGTGTTCCCGGCGGCGCTGCCGGAGATCCTGGTCGGCCTGCGGATCGGCATGGGCGTGGGCTGGACCACCCTGGTGGCCGCCGAGATGGTGGCGGCCCAGGCCGGCCTCGGCCAGCTCGTGCTCAACGCCTCCAACTTCCTGCGCACCGACGTGGTGCTGATGGGAATCCTGGTGATCGGCCTGTTCGCCGCCCTGTTCGAGTTGGGGATGCGCCTGCTGGAGCGCGCGCTGGTGCCATGGAAGGCCAAGGCCTGAGTGGCGGCACGCGGAACCGGCCGGGCCGGAAAGCCTTTCGCCCCCCGATCCGCCATCATCGTGGTTCACGCAGACACCCGGTCCGGGAAGGTCGAGCAGATCGTCTCAAGACAAAATACAGCATCTGTATATTTGCAGACAAAATCATTTCGATCGCCGATCTGAAATCGAGGCGGCATATGTAGGATCACAAGCGGCGCGTCGAAGGACCCGTGCCTGCGATGGGATCGGGGATGTTTCGGATGCTCCAGACGGACGACGTTGTGTCCGAGGCGGCGCTCGTCGCGGCGCTCGAAGCCTCCGGTGGCGTCGGCTTCTGGATGTGGGACATCCTCCGGGACGAGGCACGGGCCGATCCGGTCAGCGCCCTGCTGTTCAACATCAGCCCGGCCCGGTCGCAGGCGGGCGTCAGCCTCTCCGAGATCCTGAAGGCCGTCCACCCGGACGACCAGCCGCATATCTCGCAGGTCATCCTGGACTGTGTCCGGACCGGCGGTTCCTACACGGCCGAGTACCGGGTCTGCTCGCCGGCGGGCAGGCTGCGGTGGCTGTTCACCCGGGGGCACTTCTACCTGGACCAGAATGGCCGACCGACCACCGGTCGGGGGGTGATCGTGGAGATCTCCGACAGCAAACCTGCCGGCCCGGCCTTCGCGGAGCGCGACGGCACCACGATCGACGATCCGCTCAGCCTGACCGCCGACCTGTGCCTCTCGCTGCACAACACGGTCTCGCAGCTCGGCGACGCGGCCCTCGTGGCGCTGACGGAGACCCTCCTCCTCGAGATCGGCAAGCGCCTGGCGGATCGCGAGCGGGCCGAGCGGATCAGCGGCCTGCATTGAGCGCGGTGGCCGCGCCCGTTCGGCGCGGTGATCCCGTCGCGCGGGACAATGGATGGACGGCTCCGCCGGCTTCCGCCGTCCGGAACTTGGCCGCGCGCCACCCTGGTTTCCCGGTGGAGTGAGCCTCGAGGCTCGCAACCGGAAAGAGGTGATGCCATGGCCACGGACGCCCGCGAGATCTACGTCACGGCCCTGAAGAATACCCACGCCGTCGAGATGCAGGCCCTGCAGATCATGGAGCGGCAGGTCGAGCGCCTGGAGCGTTATCCGGAGATGGAGCAGGCCCTGCGCCGCCACATCGAAGAGACCCACGGCCAGCGCCACCGCCTGGAGGAGGCCCTGCAGAGCCTCTCCGAGAGCCCCTCCACGCTCAAGGAGGGCTTCCTGGGCTTCGTCGGCAACATGATGGCCTTGGGCCATACCCCGGCCCAGGACGAGATCCTGAAGAACACCTACGCCAACCACGCCTTCGAGAACTTCGAGATCGCGGCCTACGAATCGCTGCTCACCATCGGCGAAGCTGCCGGCCAGCAGGCCCACCGGACGGCCCTCGAGCAGTCGCTGAGGGAGGAGCAGGCCATGGCGGAGGCGGTGCGCAAGCTGATCCGGCCGACCACGGAACGCTACCTGTCGCTGACCCTCGCCGGCGAGAAGGCCGACCGTTAGGACCATCCGCCGGAGGGGACACGGCCTTGAGGCCGGCCCTGTCCCTGCGCCGCCGCCCCGCCCAGCCCGTCTCATCGCAGGAGCCCCGCCGCCCGTGTCCGGATCTCCCCCTTTGGAAACGCGACCCGGTCGCGGAACGGACCGCTCCGGGCAGGACGGCCCGGCCGCCTCCGGGCCGCTGGGGACGGGATGCGTCCACCTGTGCGTGGACATGCAGCGCATGTTCGCCGAGTCCACCGACTGGCAGACCCCGTGGATGGGCCGGGTGCTGCCGCAGGTGTGCCGCCTCGCGGCGGCGCATCCGGAGCGGACCATCTTCACCCGCTTCATCCCGGCCGCCCGACCGGGCGACGGCCGCGGCACCTGGGCGACCTACTCGAAGCGGTGGGCCACCATGACACGGGAGCGCCTCGCCCCGGGCCTGATCGACCTCGTCCCCGACCTCGCACGGCTCGTCCCGCCCGCTTCTGTCATCGACAAGGGCGTCTACTCCCCCTGGCTCGACACTGGCCTCGATGCCCACCTGCGGGCGCGGGGGGTCGATACCCTGATCATCACCGGTGCCGAGACGGATGTCTGCGTGCTGGCCGCGGTGCTCGGCGGCGTCGATCTCGGCTACCGGATCGTGCTGGCCACCGACGCCCTGTGCAGCTCCTGCGATGCGGCGCACGACGCCCTGCTGCTGATGTACCGGATGCGCTACGGCCATCAGGTCGAGACGATGACGACCGCCGAGGTTCTCGATCGCTGGTCCTGAGCCACCTGGGGCCGTGCCGAACATTCGACCTGTAATAGCCAAGCTCAGGTGAGGTCTGTCCGAACCGTCCGTGCCCATCTCGTAGCGTGATCACTCGATCCGCGTGCATCCGCACGCGAAAAACAGTCGCGCGGCGCGAACCGCCGGCCAGCATGACCGTTATGTCTCCGAACATGGTTCCGGAGGAAGGTTATGGCCAAGCACGAGATCCTCGGCTACTTCGAGCACCGCCGCGACGGGGCCTGGGTCTGCGTCCGTCCCTTCACCCTGACCACGCGGGATGCCAGCATCGACATCCGGCAGGGCATGCGCTTCGACTACGGCAAGCGCGTCGGGGGCGTCGATCTGGCCGAGTACCTCGAGCGGCTGGGCTCGCAGTTCGGATCCTGAGGCGGGCGCCCGCCCCCAAAGATTCCGCCCTGAACGATCGAGACACGCCCCGAGCGGCACCGGACGCGCGTCCGGTACCGCTCTGCGTCGTTCAGGCGCCGCCCCACTGCATCGTCAGGCCGCCATCGACCACCAGGGTGTGGCCGGTCACGTAATCGGCCGCGTCCGAGGCGAGGTAGAGAATGGCCCGGGCGATCTCCTCCGGCTGGCCGGCGCGGTGCCACGGGATGCGTTCCAGCGACTGTTCGAGAGCCGCCGGATTCTCGAAGCGGTCCGATGTCATCGGGGTCTCGATCAGCCCCGGGGCGACCGTTGTTGACGTTGATCCGGTCCTCGGCGAGTTCCCGCGACAGGGAGCGGCAGAGGGACCCGAGGCCGGCCTTCGACATGCCGTAGGGCGCGCTCTCCGGAGTCGGCAGGTGCTGGGCCACGGAGGAGACGAACACGATCTTGCCCCGGCCACCCTGAGCCTTGCGCATCTTGATGAACGGCCGAGCGCAGAACAGCGGACCCATCAGGTTCACCCGGAGAATCCGCTCCAGCACCGCATCGTCCATCTCGGCGACCGGGACCCCGCTCATGGCTTGGCCGGCATTAGCCACCAGGATGTCGAGGGTGCCGAACTCGCTGCCGATCCGGTCGAAGGCGGCGTTGACGGCGGCCGGATCGCCGGCATCGAGCTGGAGCACCAGTGCCCGGCGCCCCGCGGCCTCGACTCGGGCGGCGGTCTCGCGGATGCCGGCTTCGTCAGTGTGATAGGTGATCGCCACGTCGGCGCCCCCGCGGGCCAGCAGGTCCGCGGTCGCCTGACCGATGCCGGAATCGGCCCCGGTCACCAAGGCACGAGTATCGGTGAAGGTCATACGGGCTGATCTCGTTCAGGATTGCCGCTCGCACGGCCGGATGCCGGGGCAATGGATGCCGCCGGGGCCGGTTCCGGACGCGCGCACCGGCCGCAGGGGAACCCGATCCGAGCCGGCGTCTTTGACGCTCCGCGGCTGCATGGCCTAGTGAGGACGCATGTCGCTGGATGATACGACCCACCCGATCGCCGAGGAGTGCGCGCCCGACACGCGCAGCCGCATCCTCGCGACGGCGGACGCGTATTTCCGCGAGATCGGCTACCAGAAGACGACCGTGGCCGACATCGCCCGGACCCTGAAGATGAGCCCGGCCAACGTCTATCGCTTCTTCGACTCGAAGAAGGCGATCAACGAAGCGGTGCTGGAGCGGCTGATCGGGGAGAGTGAGGCGGTGATTTCGTGCATCGCCGACCGGCCGGGCCTCGACGCCACCGGGCGCCTGGTGGCGGCGATCGAGACCCTGCATCGCGACTGCACCCGGCGCTGCGAGACCTTTCCCCGCCTGCACGAGATGATCGAGGCGGCGATGTCCGAGAGCTGGGACGTCTGCCGCCATCACGTGGCCCGGATCACCGCCGGGTTCGAGCGGATCATCCGCGACGGGGTGGCCCGGGGCGAGTTCGAGGCCGCCGATCCGGCCGAAGCGGCCGCCTGCATCCACGTCGCCATCGCGCGGTACACCCACCCGCTGCTGGTGGGCAGCGCCAGCCTCCAGCCGGTTCCGCCCGTGGAAGCCATGGCGGCGTTCCTGCTGCGGAGCTTGGCGCCACGGGGAGTCTAAGGAACAACCCGCTTCGCAGGATGCGGCACGCGCAGCGGGCGCGCGCGCCGATGCAGGGCGAGGCCGGGGAGCGACGCTCCGCCCGCCTATTCGGAGGCCGCCCCGGCCTCGGGCGCCGGCTCGGAGGCGCTGGGTTGCGGGCCGTCATAGCCCTCGATCACCAGGACCTCCGCTTCGACGCCACCGCGCTGCTTGGCTTTGGCGGCCTGGTAG
Organism: Methylobacterium sp. P3_A11; assembly: GCF_056403155.1. Taxonomy (NCBI): domain Bacteria; kingdom Pseudomonadati; phylum Pseudomonadota; class Alphaproteobacteria; order Hyphomicrobiales; family Methylobacteriaceae; genus Methylobacterium; species Methylobacterium sp. P3_A11. The sequence continues at coordinate 11,488 of NZ_JBFUGA010000017.1, read as the reverse complement.
AGGTCGGAGTTCCAACAGGCGAGGGCGTCGGCGTAGCTCGGGAACTCGATCACCACGTTGCGGGACCGGGCCGGCCCCATCACCGCCTCGTAGGCACCGCCGCGCACCAGGAAGCGGCCGCCATACCGGGCGAAGGCGGCGCCGTTGGCGGCCACGTAATCCTTGTAGGCCTCCGCGTCGCGGACATCGACCCGCGCGATCCAGTAGCCCTTCGCCATGCCGCAACTCCTCCGTTGGGAGGCGAAGTGGGTCCGATCCGCGCGAAGGCAATCCCGGTCCGGGTCAGGCGAGATCCGCCACGATCGCCTGCGCCACGGCGCGCGGGTCGGCGGCGCCGGTGATCGGCCGTCCGACGACCACGTTGTCGATCCCGACCGCTCGGGCCTCGCCGGGCGTCATGACCCGCTTCTGGTCGCCGGCCGCTGCGCCCGCCGGACGGATGCCCGGGGTGACGATCAGCCGGTCGGGTCCGACGATGCCCCGGACCGCCGCGGCCTCGGCAGCGGAGCAGACGAGGCCGTCGATGCCGATCTCGGCGGCCTGGGCGGCGCGCTGGGCCACCAGTTCGGCCACCGGCAGGGCGTAGCCGGCCTCCGCGGCATCCGCGTCGTCGTACGAGGTGAGCACCGTCACGGCGAGGATCTTCAGGCCCGGGCCGCGCCCGCGCAGAGCCGCCCGCATGGTCTGCGGGTAGGCGTGGACGGTGAGGAAGGTGGCGCCGGAGCCGGAGACCGAGCGGACGCCCTCCTCGACGGTGTTGCCGATGTCGTGGAGCTTCAGGTCGAGGAAGACCTTGAGGCCGCGGTTCGCCAGCCGCTCGGCCAGGGCGAGGCCGCCCGCATAACCCAGCTGGTAGCCGATCTTGTAGAAGGTCGCGGCATCACCGATCCGGTCGATCAGCGCCTCGGCCGCCTGCACGCTCGGCAGGTCGAGGGCCACGATCAGGCGGTCGCGGGGGTCTGCGGTCTCGGTCATCGGCGCGTCCTTCGGGGTCGCGGCAGCGATCCCGCGGAACGCCCGCGAGGTCAATGCCGGCCCCATCGCGCCTCACCCCGCCATCACCCGCGCCACCTCGGCCCGCAGCACCGGCAGCAGCTCCGCCGCGAACCACGGCTCGCGCTTGAGCCAGCCGTTGTTGCGCCAGGACGGGTGGGGCAGGGGCAGCACCCGCGGGCGGCGCGGCTCGGACAGGATCTCCCGCCAGCGCCGCACCGTGCCGGTCAGCCCGCCTTCGAGTGTTCCCAGGTGCCAGCCCTGCGCGTACTGGCCGATCACCAGGATCAGATCGAGGTGCGGCAGGCCGGCGAACAGCTCCGCCCGCCAGTTTTCCGCGCATTCCCGGCGCGGCGGCCGGTCGCCGCCCTTGGCGTCGAGGCCGGGAAAGCACGCACCCATCGGCACGATGGCGACCCGGGTGGCGTCGTAGAATTGCGCCGCGTCGAGGCCGAGCCAGGACCGCAGCCGCACGCCCGAGGGATCGGTGAACGGCTGCCCCGTCCGGTGCGCGCGGGTGCCGGGGGCCTGGCTGGCGATGCAGAGACGGGCCGTGGCCGAGCCCTGCACGATCGGCCGGGGTTCCTGGGGCAGGGGCGGGCCGTAGAGCGGGGCGTCCCGGCAGAGGCGGCAGGCGCGCAGGCGCGCGGCGGTGTCGTCGAAGGGCATGGCCCGGAGATGGAGTCGCGGCGCGCAAAAAAGAAACGGCGCGGTGTCGCGCCGCGCCGTCGTCAGTCGGGTCTCTTGCCTTGGGGGGAAGGCCCGTTCGTCTTACGCCGATGCAGGCCGGCGGAAGGTGCGTTTCCTCACGCGCCCTTCACCCCCGAGAGGTCGAGCGGCAGCGAGCGCAGGCGCCGGCCGGTGGCGGCGAAGACCGCGTTGGCGATCGCCGGACCCAGGACGGGCACCCCCGGCTCGCCGATCCCGGTGGGCGCCACCTGGCTCGGCACGATGTGCACCTCCACCGTCGGCATCTCGCTCATCCGGGTCGGCGCGTAGGCGTCGAAATTCTGCTCTTGCACGTGGCCCTCCTTGAGGGTGATGCGGTTGCGGAGCACCGCCGACAGGGCAAAGCCTACCGCGCCCTCGACCTGCGCGCGGATCACGTCGGGGTTGACCGGCACGCCGACATCCACCGCCGCCACGATCCGGTTCACCCGGATGCCCGCATCCTGCGCGGTGACGTCGGCCACCATGGCGACGTAGGAGCCGAAGGATTCGTGGACCGCCACCCCGAGGCCGCGGCCCTGCTCCTGCGGCTTGGCGCTCCAGCCGGCCTTGTCGGCGGCGAGGGTGAGCACGCCGGACAGCCGCGGCGCCTGGGTCAGGAGGGAGAGCCGGTAGGCCACCGGATCGACGTTCGCGGCGTGGGCCAGCTCGTCGATCATCACCTCCATCACATGGGCCGTGTGGGTGTGGCCGACCGAGCGCCACCACAGGACCGGCACGCCCTCGCGGCCGTTATGGACGCCGAACCGGTAGGCCGGCAGGGCGTAGGGCGTGTCGGAGGCGCCCTCCACGGTGGTCGCGTCGATGCCGTTCTTGACGATCATCGCCTCGAAGGGCGAGCCGATCATGATCGACTTGCCGACCATGACGTGGTCCCAGCCGACCACCGCGCCCTTGCCGTCGATGCCGGCCCGGACCTTGTGCACCACGGTCGGGCGGTAATAGCCGCCGGCCATGTCGTCCTCGCGGGTCCAGACGAGGTGCACGGGGGCCTTCTCGCCCGACGCCTTCAGGACGGTCGCGGCCTCCGCGAGGTAGTCGGCGGTGGGGGTCGCCCGGCGGCCGAAGGAGCCGCCCGCCCAGTTGCTGTGCAGCCGCACCCGGTCCGGCGTCACCCCGAGGATCGCCGCCATCGTCGCCTGCTCGACGGTCTGGAACTGGAAGCCCGCATAGACGTCGTAGCCGCCGTCGGCCGCCCGCTCGATCGTGGCGTTGAGCGGCTCCATCGCCGCGTGGGCGAGGTAGGGGAAGGTGAACTCGGCCTCGATCACCTGGGCGGCGCCCTTCAGCGCCGCCTGCGGGTCGCCGCGCTCCGAGGCCGTGAGGCCGGGGCTCTTGGCCCGCTCCCGGTACTCGGCGAGGATCGCGTCCGACGAGCGGGTCTCGGCGGTGCTGTCGTCCCAGGCGACGGCAAGCGCCGCGCGGCCCTTCATGGCGGACCACGTGTCGCGGGCGATCACCGCCACGCCGGTCGGCACCTGCACGACGTCAAGGACGCCCGCGACCTTGCGGGCGGCGGCGGGGTCGAAGCGCGTCACGGTGGCGCCGAAGCGGGGCGCCCGGGCCACCACGGCCGTGACTTGGTTCGGGCGGCGGATGTCGAGGGAGTAGACCGCCGTGCCGTTGGTCTTGGCCACGGAATCGAGGCGCGGGATCCGCTGGCCGATCAGCCGCCACTCGCTCGGGTCCTTGAGCCGCGGCTCGGAGGGCACCGGCAGCGAGGCCGCCGAGGCCGCGAGCTCACCGAACCGGGCCTGCCGGCCGGACGGGGCGTGGCGCACGAGATTGTCGGCGACCGTGATCTCCGAGACCGGCACCTTCCAGCGGAAGGCGGCCTCGGCCATCAGCATCTCGCGGGCGGCGGCGCCGGCCTTGCGCAGCTGGAACCAGGAATTGGCCACCGCGGTGGAGCCGCCGGTCCCCTGGATCGGACCCATCAGGCTGTTGTTGTAGAGCGTCGCGTCGGCGGGCGCGAACTCGGTGCGGACGGTCTTCCAGTCGGCGCCGAGTTCGTCGGCCAGGATGGTAGCGAGGCCGGTCGTGTTCCCCTGGCCCATGTCGAGGTGTTTGATCACCACCGTGACGGTGTCGTCCGCGCCGATGCGCACGAAGGCATTGGGCTGCGCCTTGACGTCGGCGAGGTTCGGGCCGGCGGCCGCGCGGGCGGATTTCGGGTCGAGCCGGAAGGCGACCACGAGGGCGCCGGCGCCGGCGAGCAGGCCGCGGCGGCTGGGTCGGGCGGGGAGGGCAGTCGGTCGACGGGCGTTCAGCATGGCGGCGAGGCTCCGGTCAGGACCGCGGGGAAGATGAAGCCTGGGGCGGATCAGGCGAGGCTGCGCGCGGCTTCGTGAATCGCGGCGCGGATGCGCTGGTAGGTGCCGCAGCGGCAGATGTTGCCGTCCATGGCGCCGTCGATGTCGGCGTCGCTCGGCTTGGCGTTGCCCGAGAGCAGGCCGATCGCCGACATGATCTGGCCGGACTGGCAGTAGCCGCACTGGACGACGTCGAGCTTGCGCCACGCCGCCTGGACGGCCTCGGCCACCCGGCCCGACACGCCCTCGATGGTGGTCACCTGGGCAGCGCCGACATCGCCCAGCCGGGTCTGGCAGGACCGGACCGGCTGGCCGTCGAGGTGGACCGTGCAGGCGCCGCACTGCGCGATGCCGCAGCCATACTTGGTCCCGGTGGCGTCGAGCCGGTCGCGCAGCACCCAGAGCAGGGGCATGTCCGGGTCGGCGTCGATGGCGTGCGTGACGCCGTTCACGGTGAGATTCGGCATGGTCGGCGACCCTCTCTCGACGCGTGCGTCCGGCCCCCGAGCGCGGCCCGACGCCCCGTCCGGAGGCACCACCGCCCCCGGGGACCTTAGCGATCGCGTGCCCGGACACGATGTGCGGCAGCGCACTTCAATCCGGCGGCAGGCCAGTCTCGATACAGCCCGCGATGCTTAAGATTGAAGGGATACCGGCAGCCGCTTCTTAACACATCCGCCTCATCCTCGCGCAGTGCTTCCCAGCCATCTTCGCCCGCCCGCGCATTCGAGCCGAGTTTCAAGACGCGCATGCCCGATCTCACCGTCGAGATGGTCCAGCGCGGTCGCGGTCCCTCGACGGAGGAGGCGGCGCGCCGCCGCGGAGTCGCCCGCGAGATCCGCTCGGCCCGCGAGAAGTTGACCTCGCAGACCGGGCTGGAGCGGGCCTTCGACTTCGAGTTGCTGCGTCACTACGCCCATTACCGGGCCGGGGCGGGGATCCCGCTGGTGGGGTTCGCGGCGGCGCTCGCCACGGCCGCGACCTTCTGGATCGCGCCGGCTGTGGCGGCGGCCTGGGCGCTCGTCGTGTTCCTGATGATCACGCTCAACACCACGTTGAGCCGGCGCTTCCTCCGCACCGATCCGGCGACGATCCCCCTCGCCCGCTGGCGCCGCCGCTTCCTGATCGGCGAGGTGCTGCAGAGCCTCTCGTGGTCGGCGATGATCGGGCTCGGCACCACCGGCGGCTGGACCTTCGCACTGTTCGGCCTCGTCATCGCGGCCGCCGTCACCACCATGTTGGCCGCGACGGTGCCGCTGGCGGCCATCGCCGCCCTGGTGCCGCTGGCGGTCGCCACCGCCTCGCTCGCCGCCTTCTCCCAGGGGATGGACCTTCTGATGCTCGTGGTGATGGCCGGGGGGGCGCAGATCTTCTTCCTCGGCCTCTCGCGGCGCCTCTACACCTCGACGGTGGGGGCCCTGCGCTCCCGCGCCGAGAAGGACGCGGTGTTCGGCGAGCTGGAGCAGGCCAAGGCCAATTCGGACGAGGCCCGCCGCCGGGCCGAGGAGGCCAACCTCGCCAAGTCGCGCTTCCTTGCCACCATGAGCCACGAGCTGCGCACGCCGCTCAACGCCATCCTGGGTTTCTCGGAGGTGATGAAGAACGAGGTGTTCGGCGTCCACACGGCGCCGTCCTACCGCGAATACTCGCACGACATCCATGACAGCGGGATGCATCTCCTGAACCTGATCAACGAGATCCTCGACCTGTCGCGGATCGAGGCGGGGCGCTACGAACTCAACGAAGAGGCGGTGCAGCTCGCCCACGTGGTGGAGGAGTGCCGCCACATGATGGGCCTGCGCGCGAAGGCGAAGAACCAGACCTTCCACGACCTTGTCGACAGCGCGCTGCCGCGGCTTTGGGCGGACGAGCGGGCGCTACGCCAGATCGTGCTGAATCTGCTGTCGAACGCCGTGAAGTTCACGCCCCCCGGCGGCGCGATCTGGCTGAAGGTCGGCTGGACCGCCTCGGGAGGCCAGTACGTCTCGGTGAAGGACAGCGGCCCGGGCATCCCCGAGGACGAACTCGGCACGGTCCTGTCCTCGTTCGGGCGCGGCTCCCTGGCGATCAAGACCGCCGAGCAGGGCTCGGGGCTGGGCCTCCCGATCGTGAAGGGGCTGGTGGAGCTGCATGGCGGGCAGTTCCAGCTGTCCTCGAAGCCTCGCGAGGGCACCGAGGTGGTGGTGACCCTGCCGGCCTCCCGGGTGATGGACACGCTGTCGGCCGTCGATGTCGATCCGGAGACCGTGGCACCCGCGCGCAGCCCGCTCAACCGCGCGGCGTGACTCGCCCGCCCGGGCCTTCTCGGTCGAAGCGGGGGGATGGGCGGGGCATCCCGCTTCGCACTCAGTCGAGGCCGCCGAGGGTGCGGATCCGGGTCCATTCCGAGTCGGTCACCGGTTGAACCGACAGGCGGGAATTGTTGACCAGCACCATGTCGGCCAGCGCCGGGTCGGCCTTGATCGCCTCGAGCGTCACCGGGCGCGGCAGCGCCTGCACGGCCTTCACGTCCACCATGCCGAAGCGGCCGGTCTCGTCGGTGTGGTCGGGATAGTAGGGCCGGATCACCGCCACGATGCCGACCACGGCCTTGCCCTCGTTCGAGTGGTAGAAGAAGCCCTGCTCGCCGACCTGCATGGCCATCAGCTGCTTCTTGGCGAGGTGGTTGCGCACGCCGTTCCAGTACGTGCCGGCCTCCCCGGCCGCGACCTGCTGCGCCCACGACCAGGTCGCGGGCTCGGATTTGAACAGCCAGTACGCCATCGCTGAAGTCCCCGAGGACCGCCCGGCCGGGCGGCACGCCCCGCCATAGCCCAGCTTCCCCCCGCGCGCACGGACCGCCCGCGGCTCGCAAGGCCGGCGCCCGCGGGCGAAGATGTGCCCCTGTTGAGATCGGGATATTCCGCGCGCAGGCCGGTCAAATTTTAAATTTTGCATGCCAAAAGATCAGGAGGGTCCTCACCAGCCACCTCTTGGTTGCCTGCATGCTGTCCGTGATCGGTTGTTTTATTGGTGAACACAACCTGTGGCTAGTCGCATTGGCAGCGCTGATCTGCGCGCTGGCCAGCACGACCGCCATGGAGCTTCTCATCCATGTCGGCCGGGCCAGGGGTCACAGCCGCTACGCGTGGCTCGCCGTCGCGGCCGCCGCCGGGGGCTCCGGAATCTGGGCGACCCATTTCCTGGCGATGCTCGCCTTCGAGCCGGGTCTGCCGTCGGGCTACGGCATCGGGCTGACGATCCTCTCCTACGCCGATGCCGTCGCCATCACCGGGCTCGGCTTCGCCCTGGCCGTGTCCGGCCGGACGGTGCAGGCGGGGCTCGGCGGCGGCGTGGTGGGCGGCGGCATCGCGGCGATGCACTACACCGGCATGGCCGCCTATCAGGTGCCGGGACACCTCGTCTGGAGCCCGGCCCTGGTAGTCGCCTCGATCGGGATCGGCGCGGTGCTCGGGGCCGCGTCCCTGAGCGTCGGCCTGTCGGCACCCACGATCCGGCGTCGATACGGCGGCGCCGCGCTGCTGATCCTGGCGATCTGCGGTCACCACTTCACCGGCATGGGGGCGGTGTCCATCCTGCCCGATCCCCTGGTGGAGATCCCTTCGAGCGCGATCCGGACGACGTGGCTCGCCGGGGCCGTGGCGCTGGCGAGCTGCCTGATCCTGCTGCTCGCCGGGGCGGCGCTGCTGCTCGACCTGCGGGAGCGCCGCCGCGCCGAATCCGAGCGCGAGCGCCTGCGCAGCCTCGCCAATGCGGCCGTGGAGGGGCTCGTCGTGTGCCGCGGCGGCCAGATCGTCAGCGCCAACGAGGCCTTCGCCCGCCTCGCGGGTCTCGAGGCGGCGGCCCTGGTGGGCACCAGCCTGGCCACGTACCTGCCGGGCCTCGCGCCCGCGGGCGGAACGGCGGACCAGCCCCTGGAGGCGGATCTCATCCCGGCCGGCGGCGGCCCCATCCCGGTGGAGGTGATCATGCGCCCGGTGGCCGATTACGGCCGCCAGCCGCACCACGCCGTGGCGGTGCGCGACCTGCGCGCCCGGCGCCGGGCGGAGAGCCAGATCCACTACCTCGCTCATCACGACGCGCTCACGGGGCTCGCCAACCGCACGAGCTTCCACACCCGGCTCGAGCGGGAGATGCGCGCGGCGGACAACCAGGGCGCCCGGCTCGCCGTGCTGTGCCTCGACCTCGACCGCTTCAAGGAGGTCAACGACCTGTTCGGGCACGCGGCCGGCGACGCGATGCTGCGCGAGTTCGCGCTCCGGGTCGGCGGGCTGCTCGATCCCAAGCAGTTGATGGCGCGGCTCGGCGGCGACGAGTTCGCCATCCTGACGCCGCAGGGGGAGGGCTCGGCCGAGCGGCTGGCCGAGCGGATCCTGGCCACCCTGGCGGCGGTGCCGGCGGCCTCCGGCCCGGTGATCGCCTCCAGCATCGGCATCGCGGTCTATCCCGACGACGCCGCGGACCAGCGCGCGCTCCTGAGCCACGCCGACGCGGCCCTCTACCGGGCCAAGAACGAGGGCCGGGGCACCTGCCGCCGCTACGATGCCAGCATGGGCGCGCAGATCCGGGACCGGCGGCAGCTGGAACACGATCTGCGCCACGCGGTGGTCCGGGGCGAGCTGGCCCTCGTCTACCAGCCGCAGAGCCGGATCGAGACCGGCGTGGTGACGGGCTTCGAGGCGCTGCTGCGCTGGCACCATCCCGACCGGGGCACCATCTCGCCGGCCGTGTTCGTGCCGATCGCCGAGGAAACCGGGGCAATCCTGGAGATCGGCGCCTGGGTGCTGCGGGAGGCCTGCCGGACGGCCGCCGGCTGGCCGAACCCGCTGGCGATCGCCGTCAACGTCTCGGCGGTGCAGCTCCATAACCCGCACTTCGTCCAGTTCGTCCACGGTACCCTGTTCGCGTGCGGCCTGAAGGCGGAGCGCCTGGAGATCGAGATCACAGAAACCGCCCTGATCCGGGATCCGGCCCGGGCGCTGCTCACCCTGCGCCAGCTCAAGGCCCTGGGCGTCCAGATCGCCATGGACGATTTCGGCACCGGCTACTCCTCGCTCTCGAACCTGCGCTCCTTCCCGTTCGACCGGATCAAGATCGACGGCTCGTTCATCAAGGCAGTCCACAGCAACCCGCAGGGGGCCGCGATCGTGCGCTCCGTGCTGGGGCTGGGGCGGGGCCTGGGGCTCGCCGTGGTGGCGGAGGGGGTGGAGACGGACGAGGAGCTGTCCTTCCTGGCCGCGGAGCACTGCACCATCGCCCAGGGCTACCTGCTGGGCCGGCCCGCGCCGATCGCGCGCTTCGCCGACCACACCCACGGGACCGCACCGGGGCCGGCGGCCGCCGTGGCGTGAGCCGGCGCCGCGGGCTCAGTCGGTCTCACCGCGCAGCGGCCGGGCCAGCAACCCCGCGATCACGTCGTCGACGCTGGCCCGGCCCGCCACGATGGCGGCGACGGCCTCCGCCACCGGCATCTCGATTCCCTTAGCGGCGGCGAGGCCGGTGAGCGCCGCCGCGGTGAACGCCCCCTCGGCGAGCCTGCCGCCCGCGGCCTCGGCGGGGCTCGCCCCGGCGCCGAGCCGCTGGCCGAAGGCGAAGTTGCGCGATTGCGGCGAGGAGGCGGTGAGCACGAGGTCGCCGAGGCCCGAGAGACCCATCAGCGTCTCCGGCCGCCCCCCGAAGGCGCGGGCGAAGCGCATCAGCTCGGCGAAGGCGCGGGCGATCAGCGCCGCCCGGGCGCTCTCGCCGAGCCCGCGCCCCGCCACGATCCCGCAGGCGATGGCCAGGACGTTCTTGCCGGCGCCGCCGACCTCGACGCCGCGCACGTCGTCGGTGTGGTAGAGCCGGAAGCTCGGCCCCGAGAGCAGCGCGCACAAGGCCGCCGCGAGGCCGGGATCGGCCGCCGCCAGGGTCACGGCGGTGGGCAGGCCCCGGGCGACGTCGGCCGCGAAGCTCGGCCCCGACAGGACCGCCACCGGCGTCCCCGGCCGCAGCACCTGCCCCGCCACCGCGCTCATGAAACTGTCGCTGCCGCGCTCGATCCCCTTGGCGCAGAGGACCACCGGTCCCGCCGTGGCCAGGGGCGCGCGCAGGGTCTCCAGCACGCCGCGCACGGTCTGGGCCGGCACGACCAGCAGGGTCGCCCGCGCGCCAGCGAGGTCCTCCGCCTCCGCGGTCGCCCGGATGCCCGGATGGAGCGGCACGCCCGGCAGGTAGCGCGGGTTCTCCCGGCTCGCCTGGAGGGCGGCGGCGGCCTCCCGGTCGCGCAGCCACAGGGTCACGGGATGGCCGGTCCCGGCGGCGGCATTGGCGAGGGCCGTCCCCCAGGCGCCGCCGCCGACGACGTTGATCGCGGTCTCGGCCCTCATGCCGCAGCCTCCCTGTCGACGCCATCCAGCCGGTACAGGACGTGCGCGCGCAGCGGCCCCTCGGGAACCGCCGGATGCGGGAACGTCCCGGCCGCAACCATTCCGAGGCGCCCCATGACCGCCTGGGAGCGCAGGTTGCCCGCCGCCGTGTAGGCCACGACTGCGCGGATGCCGCAGCGTCCGGCGAGGTCGGCGAGGGCCAGCCGCGCGGCGCGCGTGGCCAAGCCCCGGCCCCAAAAATCCCGCGCCAGGCGCCAGGCCAACTCGACCGTGCTCCCCGGCCGGTCGCCGCCCGGGAAGGGCAGGGGCCTGATGATCCGCATCGCGCCGGCGAAACCGATGAACCGGCCCGCATGCTCCAGAGCCCAGGGGCCGAACCCGTCCGCCACGAAGCGGCGATCGCAGAGGCCGGCCTCGGCGGCGCTCTCCGCCCCGGTCCGGGGCCGGGGGAAATGGGCCATCACCGCCGGATCGGCGTTGAGCGCCGCGAAGGGCGCCGTGTCCGCCGGGCGCCAGCGCCGCAGGAGCAGGTCGCCGTCCCGAACGGCGCCCGGCACCGGAGCGGTGGCAATCTTGCCGCGCCATGCGAGCGACCGGCGGTTGAGCAGGGCGAGATCCGCCCAGCCCGCGAGCACCGCCTCGCCCAGCGCGATCGCAACCTCGAGCCGATCCATGGGCATGGTGGCGTGGGCGGGCGGGCGGACATGGTCGCGCCAGGGGCCGCCGCAGGCGTTGTCGAGGAGGATGCGGGCGAAGCAATGGTCGAGGCGCACCGGCCAGTCCGGCCGGGCGGCAGCGGGCAGGCGGCGCCCCACCAGATCCCGCCAGTCCGCGCGCCGGGCCGCGCTCATCCGGCCGCCGCCCGGCCGGGATCGGCCGCCAGGGGCCAGCGGGGCCGGGCCGGGGCGGTGAGGTCGTCGACCAGACCGAGGCGCAGGCGCTCCAGCCCGGCCCAGGCGATCATGGCGCCGTTGTCGCCGCAGAGCGGCAGGGGCGGCGCCACGAAGCTGAGACCCGCCTCGCCGGCGAGGGCGGCGAGGGCGCGCCGGACGGCGCCGTTGGCCGCAACGCCCCCCGCCGCCACCAGGG